>JBBQPX010000015.1:0-16469 GCA_038216775.1 Chitinophagales bacterium | reverse complement strand
TTAATATATGAGAATTAAAAACCAAGCCCAACGGCAAATCCTTTTGTTAAAGCAGGATAATCAGCCAATGGAGTTACAGCTCCTGTTGCAAGGTTGATTGAAACTACTTTTGAAAATGTCGCTATTGTAACCAATGCATATGCTGTATTTGATGTACCACCGATATCGAAACCGTTATCTGCAGTTATGTTGATACCTAATGGACCAACATCAACAAGTGTACCTGCATTTGGAGGGTTTTGCATGTATAATCTGTCTGTATTTGCATCCAAAGCATATAAAGTTGTAGTTGTTGCTCCTGCAAAATTATTTGTATAAGCTGAACCTGAAACTACTTGTGTAATTGGATTGATATTTCCGTCAATTGCTGCTACCATTCCTGTGTTCGGATCTAAACGTAAGTTTTGACCTGTGTTACTTACTACACGAATTCTATCAACGGTTGGATTAAAATCAAATCCAAAATTAGTGCCAGATAAAGCTGGTAAAAATGGCGTGGCATTCATTGCAGTAGCTGCGCCGTTTGACATATTTATTGCATAAACTCTGCTGGTGCTGCCAAGTGCATAAAGCTGACCCGTTGCTGGGCGCATATCTAAGCCCAACACGCTTTCACCTGGTTGCAAACCTGTAATTGGTTTTGTTATAGGAGTACCGGGATTCAAGAAATTAAAAATAACCAGGTTATTAGAAGCATCAGTGCTGTATGCAACCGGGTTTGTAGGTATAGCAAGGCTGATGATTGGTGTTGCTAATTGGCCAAGATTTGTTACTCCACCAGTTGTTAGATTATATTGATAAAGGCTGTTAACACCGCCCACAGTCATTGGGCCAATTGCCACTGTATTATCTGGAGAAATATCAAAGTCAGCACCAGTATTTGCAGCCACTAATCCAAGGCTACCTACTTTTACTAGCGTACCATTGTTAGGCGGATCTTGCATAAAAAAGTCGTAACCGTCGGTATCATATAAAGTTGTGGTGGTTGCACCTGCAAAACTGTTAGTGTATGCTACACCAATAACTTTAGTAGCAGGGTTAATATTACCATCGGTAGCAGCAAGTGCTCCTGTTTCTGGGTTAAGGCGAATGTTTTCGCCTACATTGGTAACAACTCTTATCCTGTCCACAGTTGGATTAAAATCGAAACTGGCAACTACCCCAATTAAAGCTGGTGTAAATGGAGCACCTACAGCTCTTACTGCACCTGTAGTCGTATTAATTACATACACTCTGCTAGATGTACCAATGCCATATAGTTGTCCGGTTGCTGGTCTAAAATCAATAGCCAACATATTTTCACTCGGCTGCAAACCTGTCAAAGCAACAGTAGAAATTGCTGTTTGAGAAGCATTTGCATTATACTTAACCAATTTATTATCGGCAGTAATGCCAAAAAATAATTGATCTGGTTTTACTACAGTGGTTGGTGGCGGTGGTGGCGGTGGTGGTGGCGGTGTTACTATCACATCATCGCTTTTACTACAGCTGGCAAACACGATCAACATCGCTGTAAATAAAGGTAAAATTCGGCTTAAGAGTCTTGTTCTCATTGTTGGTTATTTAAGTTAAAAGATGGTTAATTCTGGAGGATATACGAGCAAACAGGATAGTAGGTTTTAAAAACTAAAAGTTTTTAAAAATCGGGAAATGTATTTTACCTAAAAATTTCTGTAAAAGTATTTTACGTTGATAAAGGGTAAGCAAAAGGAGAATATATTACCTGTAGATGAGTTGCTTGCATTACGAAAGATTGCACAACGAGGCTTAATACCGATTGGACAAAATATATAGTCCAATGTCAGCTGCGCCTAATTGAACTATTATTTTGATACCATCGGCATTTACCAATGTGATAATGCTATAAGTATAAAGGAGTTATACAGCAGCTTTTTCTAGCCTTTAGTTGAGCTCACAAATCCTGCAGTACTTTTGTTGCTCGCCAAAAATATAAATCAATAGACCACTCATTTCAAAATCTCATTCGCCGCTTTCACCTGTTCGGCATAACCTGCTATTGTTTTTGCCACTGTGGCGATATTTTCCTGTGCTTCTTTCCAGTAGCGTTGTTCAATGGCTTCACGTATGCCGGGTATTGTTTTTACACCATAGCCAGTATAATAGCCGGGTGCATAAATCTGGTGGCGATACCATGGCCTGCGAGGCAAACCGTTTTCCTGCAGTAAACTTCTTTCTGCCTTATATAGAATGCTATTGAGGTTTATCTGTTTAGCTAAAGGCAACTGAATACCTTTTGCATAAAGTGTTTTGAATTCTTCACTTGCATTTTTAAGTGCAACTAAAGCATTGTCTAGTTCACTAAAATTTAAATAAGGAACCATTTCTTTTACAGGCGGCGCCGCATATATTTTTGTAGGATCTTTTGCAAGGTCGAAGAGTTTTTCCTGCTGCATTTTAGTTTCATCGGCTGTGGCTGTTCTCATTTTATCTAGTCCTGTTTTTATTTCGGTGGCATATTCATTTACCGTTTTGTAAAAACTGCTAAAGTCAACCGGCAGCACATCAGCATTGGCAAGGCGCATCATTGTTCGTCCCGTTGTTTTAGATAATGTAACGCCATACTTAAAGCCCGGATCAATGAATTTTGTAAAATGATCGTAGGAATCATAAATGGAATGATATTGTCCGCCCTGGTCTTCTCCGCCAAAAGCCAGATTGAGCGATGCTATACCAAGATGCTGCAAAAAGCCACCCCAGTCGCTGCCTGCGCCTAATGCTTCCAGTTTCATATTTTTATCATCCATCAGTTTACTCCGGCTTGCTGCATCAGCATTAACAACCGTATGTGCATATTTTCTTTCCTTGAGTGATACACCCGTCTCCGGATCGATAACTTGTTCTATAATCTCATTAAAAAATGGTTCAAAAATATGAGAACCACCTGCATTAATAAATCCACGGCCATTGCCATCGGTATTAATGTATGCCACTGCTTTTTGTTTTAATTCCTGCTGGTGATCTTCTGTCCATTCGGTTGACCCAAGCAACGAAGGCTCTTCTCCATCCCATGCACAAAAAATAATTGTGCGGCGTGGGCGAAATCCTTTTTTAACCAACTCGCCTATCGCCCTTGCTTCTTCAAGTTCGGCTACCATGCCGCTTATCGGGTCTTCGGCGCCATTAACCCAGGCATCGTGATGATTACCCGCAATCACCCATTCATCAGGAAAATCGCTGCCAGGTAATTTTGCAATCACATCATATAATTGTTTCTGATCCCAATTGAATTCTAATTTCAAATGCACTTTATCAACCGAAGGGCCAACATGATACGCAAACGGTAAGCCGCCACGCCATGATGCTGGCGCTACTTCTCCTTTTAATGATTGCAGTAAAGGAACAGCATCTTCCCAAGATATTGGAAGCACCGGAATTTTCATGATCGTGGTTACATCTTTTCTGTCTAAACGTTTTGCGTCTTTGGTAGCACCCACATCCGGCGTTAAAGGATCACCGGGATACACTGGCATATCCATCACCGAACCACGCTGCACACCATTTTTAGGGCGGTAACCTCCTTCGGGATAAGTATCTCCAACTCCATAACCATCATCGGCAGGATCTGAATAAATGATACAGCCAATGGCGCCATGCTCTGCTGCCACTTTTGGTTTTATACCACGCCAGGAACCGCCGTATTTTGCAATCACAATTTTCCCTTTCACGCTGATGCCTCTTCTGTCAAGTTCTTCATAATCGGTAGGCACACCACGGTTCACAAAAACCAATTCGGCAGTTACATCACCATCTGCGGAGTATGCATTGTATGGCGGAAGTTGTTCTGCTTTTTGTCCTGATGTTTTATCTGCTGCAAGCGCAGGCTCTTCTAATTTTGCTTTATATGGATTAGACCCTGTAAGCTCCAGCGACCTGAATTTTGGTGTAGGAAATAACACATAATAAGATTCGATGCTTGTTTGATAACCCCATTGTTTAAAAAGGCCGGCCATGTATTCTGCATTGGCTTTACCCTGCGGGCTACCCACATGATGCGGATGAGACGTAAGAAATTTCATATACTCATCCTGGTTGGAAGCTTTTAGTTGTGCATCAAACTGTTTTTCCCAGTCAATTTGTTTGGCAGCAGCAGTTTCTGTAAAGCCCATTATTTTTTGTGCAGAAGCAGTTGTTACCAATAAAAATGAAATGGCAATGAAGATTATTCTCTTAAGCATGGTGAGATAGTTTATGATTTACTAAAGCTACATAATTTCAGATTGTTTTTATGAGATTATCATGTACGGCCTTCTGATTTTATTGGCTACAATAAAAATTGCCCTTTGGTAGGCAGTACAGGTGAGTCCCGAATTAGCATACTATTCCCACTCGGGATTTACAATGACACAACAATGTTTAATAGAATTCCAAATGCTCGTAACCAAAAACAATAAACCCCAAACTCTAAACGGCTTTCACTTCCGCACACAAATCCTGCAATACTTTTTTGGCATCGCCAAAAAGCATACTTGTTTTGGGTTGAAAGAAGAGTGCATTTTCAATACCGGCATAACCGGGTTTCATGCTTCGTTTGTTAACGATAACAGTTTTAGCCTGTTCAACTTCAAGTATTGGCATACCATATATAGGTGAAGTAGGATCATTTTTCGCTGCAGGATTTACCACGTCGTTAGCGCCGAGTATCAGCACGACATCACAGGTTTTAAATTCATCGTTTGCATCTTCCATTTCCAGTAATTTCTCATACGACACGTCAGCTTCTGCCAATAACACATTCATGTGGCCGGGCATACGGCCTGCCACCGGGTGAATAGCATATTTAACTTCAACGCCTTTTTCTTCCAGTATTTTTTCAAGCTCATGGCAAACGTGCTGCGCCTGCGCTACAGCCAAACCATACCCCGGAACAATCATTACTTTGTTTGCATAACTCATCACCATTGCCGCATCGCTAAGGCTTATTTCTTTTACGGTTCCTTGCTCGCCAGCACTTGCTGCGGCGGCAGTTTTATTGCCACCGAAAGAGCCAATCAATACATTTTGTAAAGAACGATTCATAGCCTTACACATTAATATGGTAAGCAGCGTACCAGCAGCCCCGACTAAAATACCGCCCGTTAGCATTACTTTATTATCATACAAAAATCCGCCGCAAGCCGCAGCCACACCGGTAAACGAATTAAGCAGAGATATTACAACCGGCATATCGGCACCGCCAATGGGCATAACAAAGAACACACCGTAAACCAACGATAATACCAAAATACCATAAAGTAAAAGGCTTTGGGTAGGATCGTAAACCAAGTAAGCTCCTGCAGACAATGCTACTGCCAATATCAACAGGTTTAATATATTTTGACCAGTAAAGCTGAAGTCTTTTACTTTGCCATTTAACTTTCCCCAGGCTATCATACTACCTGCAAAAGATACCGAACCAATTATTAATCCGAGTACAATTATTAAAACTGTAGGTTGTACCGAATCTGCACTTATTTTTCCTGCAGCAATTTCTTTTGATAAATGATTAAACTCCACCAACGAAATTAACGCAGCACAGGCACCGCCCATTCCATTGAACATGCTCACCATTTCGGGCATGGCCGTCATTTTTACTTTTTTTGCAGCCAGTGTTCCAATTATGCCACCAATAAGCAGGCCGCCAAAAATCCAGGGATAGTTACCCAGATGCTCGCCCGTTTCGCTATTTGTGTATAAAAATATAGTACCCAATATGGCTAGGGCCATACCAAATGCAGCCACTAAATTTCCTTTACGTGCGCTGGCAGGATTGGATAGCATTTTGAGCCCCACAATAAATGTGACGCTGCCGATTAAATAACAAAGTGTAAGTAAATTGAGTTCCATAATGCCCCAAACCCCTAAAGGGGCTTTTGTAGTTTTTAAATTTATAGATAATGCTTTTACAAAAGCACTTATTATTATAATGATGTTGCCCTAAAGCCCCTTTAGGGGTTTGGGGTTTGCCTTTAAGCCCCTTTAGGGGTTTGGGGTTTCTTCTTAAACATTTCCAGCATTCTATCAGTAACCACAAAACCACCCACCACATTTATAGTGCCCAACACCACGGCTAAAAATCCGAGTACCAAAGCCAGGTAATTATCGCCCTCTGCTTTGCCCATAATAATAATGGCACCAATAACAACTACGCCATGTATGGCATTGGCGCCACTCATAAGTGGTGTATGCAGCACACTTGGCACACGACCTATTACTTCAATACCAACAAAAATCATCAGTATAACAATATAAATTATTTGCTGATTTGCTGTTATCCAATTTAAAATACTTTCCATAAAATTAAAATTCATTTATTGATTTGAACACGCCATGAGGCTTGTTCCTACAAAGCTTTCACTCTTTCATTTGTAATTTTTCCATCGTGCACCACACAGGTGCCCAACACCAAATCATCTTCAAAATTTAAATTAAAAACACCCTCTTTATTTATCATTAATTGTAAAAAGTTAAGGATGTTTTTTCCATATAACTTACTGGCATCGCTGGGCATAGTTGCTTGTAAATTTGAATTGCCAACAATTCTAACTCCATTGTAAACCACTGTTTCGTCGTTTTTTGTAACTTCTGTGTTTCCGCCAGTAGCTGCAGCCAAATCTATTATTACAGAACCATTTTTCATGGCATCCAACATTGTATTAGTAATTAATATTGGCGCTTTTTTGCCGGGTATTTGTGCTGTTGTAATAATTATATCAGCCTTGGCAACGCTTTCGGCAATTTTTGCTTTTTGGCGCTGCATAAAATCTTCGCTTTGCTCAACAGCATATCCGCCGGCTTTACTCGCATCTGCTGCACCTTCTACTTCTACAAACTTCCCTCCAAGGCTCATTACTTCTTCTTTAACTGCCGGGCGTGTATCAAACACCTCCACCACCGCACCCAATCTGCGGCCTGTTGCAATGGCCTGTAACCCCGCAACACCTGCACCCAATATTAATAATTTGGCTGGAGGAATACTACCCGCCGCAGTCATAAACATGGGGAAATATTTAGGAAATAAATTAGCTGCTGTTAACACTGCTTTGTAACCGGCAATATTTGCCTGACTGCTTAAAATATCCATGCTTTGTGCAAGTGTGGTACGTGGCAGCATATCCATACTAAAAACAGTTAAACCTTTGCCTGCAAGTTCTTTCATTAAACCTGCATTAAATAAAGGTTGATAAACACCGAGAAGAATTTTTGATTTTAGAATGTCGATTTCGGATTGCCCCAAGCTGTTTATTGAAAGAATAAAATCGCTGCTTTGCAAAACTTCGTTTCTTGATTTTATTGATGCACCAGCTTCGCTGTATTTATCATCGTTTGCAAATGCAGTGGCGCCGGCAGTGGTTTCTACCAAAACTTCTACATTCCATTTTTTTAAGATTATTACATGTTCGGGAAGTAAGGATACCCTGGTTTCCGGAGCTGGTTCTTTTAAAACGCCAATTATCATAATGTAATTATTGCAGCTAAGTTAGGCAAAAATCGTTATCCGGTAAGGCGGAAAGACGGAAAACCAACAACAAATATTTCTGACGACTTACCGGCTTACCGGCAAAACATTAAAATCTGATGGTAAAATGCTGCACCGTCTTAAAGTCGGGCTTAACAAGCACGATACCAATAAAAAACAGGTCGATGGTTAAGGTCACTTTTTGATGCTGCTTTATTGCTGCCCAAGCTTGTTCCATTTCTACGCTCCAGTGTATATCATCAAAAATTAATATTGAATTTGGGGCAGCATAATTAAGAAGCTGTTCAAAATAATCCAGAGTTGGTATTTTGCTGTGGTTACCATCAACAAAAGCAAAATCGACGGTTTTTAATTCTGATAATAGCGGTGTTAATGTTTGAGCAAAATCGCCCTGTGTTAGCTCGATATTTTTCAGGCCGAGTTGATTAAAATTCTCTTTTGCTATAGCAACTATTGAGGAGGCTCCTTCGCAGGTATGCAGCATGGCTTTTGGATTTGCTGAAGCAAGATATGCGCTGGTTATGCCAAAAGATGTTCCAAGCTCCAGAATAGTTTGCGGCTGATAATATTTCACCATCCGGTATAAAAGCTGAGCATATTTTTTAGGCTTTAAGGAAGATGCTGCCATTGCCTTTACAACACGTTTGTTCGTTTTGATAACTGATGATCCAGCGCCAAAATCTTCTACTTCAATAACCGAACTCTCGTTTAATAATTTATTTCTTTTTTGTTCGATGAGCAGATAATCGGGATAAGCAGTTTTATCGTTGAGTACATGTTTTACAAAATCATACACAAAAGGAGAATGAATACCATGACCTTTTCCGTTGGAAGCGGTGAGGTAGTACTGTAGATACTTTTTTGCTAATTGGAATCTGGTGAACAATTAAGAATTAAAAATTAAGAATTAAAAATTTCTTTCCCATACCTGAAATGAATAAGCATACTTATGCTTCTCATCAACTTCAAAATCCCTGTTGGAAGTGAGTTGCCATTTACTTTCATCTATCGGCGGAAAAAATGTGTCAGCCTCAAAGTTTGCATGCACACGGGTTATGTAAATTTTATCTGCAATTTCCATGGCTTCTTTATAAATTTCGCCACCGCCAATTACAAAATATTCTTTACAGTTTGTTTCGGCTGCTTTTGCTAATGCTTCTGTTAAGTTTGATGTGGTAAAAGCACCTTCGGCTTTCCAATCGCTTTGGCGAGTGATAACAAAATTAAACCGGCCGGGTAATATTTTATTGAAAGATTCGAATGTTTTACGCCCCATAATAACAGGCATGCCCCAGGTAACATTTTTGAAAAACTTCATGTCGTTAGGCAAATGCCATAGCAATTGATTGTTTTTACCAATGGCGTTGTTTGTGGAGGCTGCGACTACGAGAACCACAGCCCCCCTGCCCCCCAAGGGGGGTTCTAAAGACCCCAATTTTTTATGCATCTCACTCATTATTATCTTTTAGTTTCTAAAGTTTTCAGAACCCCTCTGATTACACAATTATCATTCTCCAAATGCATCTTAATCCAAAATCCCCCCTTGGGGGGTAGGGGGCTTCTACACCGCTACCGGCGCCTTTATACCCGCATGACTCTGATAATTCATCAACTCAAAATCTTCAAACTTAAAATCAAAAATATCTTTTACCTTCGGATTAATTTTCATTTGCGGCAAAGGAAAAGGCGTTCTGCTTAATTGTAATTCAGCCTGTTCAAAATGATTTTTATATAGATGAACATCTCCAAAGGAATGCACAAAATCACCCGGCTCCATATCGCAAACCTGGGCAATCATCGTCGTTAATAAAGCATAAGATGCAATGTTAAATGGTACACCCAAAAAAACATCTGCCGAACGCTGGTACAATTGACAAGAGAGGCGGGCTTTTGTCTCCCCCTTCAGGGGGTTGGGGGGCGTGGTATAAAACTGAAATAAACAATGGCAAGGCATCAGTTTCATTTTTGGTAAATCGGCGACATTCCAGGCACTTATAATCATGCGCCTGCTATCTGGGTTTGTTTTTAACGTATGAATTAGTTCTTTTACCTGGTCAACTTCTACTCCGTCAGCCCCGCTCCAACTGCGCCATTGTTTACCATAAACAGGACCAAGGTCGCCGTTTTCATCTGCCCACTCATCCCATATTTTTACGTTTTGCTCTTTTAAGTAGTTTATATTGGTATCGCCTTGTAAAAACCAAAGCAGTTCGTAAATAATACTTTTTAAATGGCATTTTTTTGTTGTAACCAACGGAAATCCATCCGCCAGGTTAAAACGCATTTGATAACCAAAAACGCTGCGGGTGCCGGTGCCGGTGCGATCGCTTTTATCTGCACCGGTATCAATTATATGTTTAACTAAATCTAAATATTGCTGCATAGCTGCAAAATAAGCCAAAAGTGAAAAGTAAAAAGTAAAAAGTTATTAAGAGCCGGGATTTCTGACTCCCGAAAAATGCCCAAAACCGTAAACCCTTAACTTCAAACCCAAAACCGATTTTTGTATCTTTGCATCGGAGAAAATAATATGAGCAAAAAAGGAAAAGTTTTAATGGCTATGAGTGGCGGTATAGATAGTACAGTTGCGGCATTAATGCTTCACAAAGAAGGTTATGAAGTAGTGGGCATTACAATGAAAACATGGGACTATGCCGCAAGTGTAGGCACCACCGGTAAAAAAGAAACCGGCTGTTGCAATCTCGATAGTTTTAACGATGCCCGGCAGGCTGCCGTGCAGCATGGATTTCCGCATTTTATTTTAGATATCCGGGACGAGTTTGGCGATTTTGTAATTGAGAATTTTGTAGATGAATATATTGCCGGTCGCACACCTAATCCCTGCGTTATGTGCAACACACATATTAAGTGGCGTGCACTTATGAAACGTGCAGATGCATTGGGCTGCGATTTTATAAGTACCGGGCATTATGCACAGGTACATCAGCATACAAACGGCAGGTATTTTATACGTAAAGGTATTGATGATACTAAAGACCAAAGCTATGCCCTGTGGGGATTGCAGCAGGATTTGCTAAGCAGAACAATATTACCGCTGGGCACTTATCGTAAAACTGCTATACGCCAAATGGCGCATGATTTTGGCTACCCGGAATTGGCAAAGAAAAACGAGAGTTACGAAATTTGTTTTGTACCTGATAATGATTACCGCGGCTTTTTAAAACGCAAGGTTGAAGGTTTGGAAGAGCGGGTAAATGGGGGGAATTTTATTGACAAAACAGGGAAAATTCTGGGCAAACATAAAGGCTATCCGTTTTATACAGTTGGGCAGCGCAAAGGGCTGGATATTGCCTTGGGCAGACCCGCTTTTGTTACTGAAATATTGCCAGAAACAAATACCGTAGTTTTAGGAGAAGAAAGCGATTTAAACCGCACAGAAATGAAAGTTACCGGCTTAAACTGGATAAAATACGAGGGTATAACCGACGGTATGGAAGCGCTAACCAAGATTAGATATAAAGATAAAGGTGCATTAAGTAACCTCTACACATACGAAAATGGTATAAATGTTCGTTTTTATGAAGATGTGAAGGGGGTTGCCCCTGGCCAAAGTGCTGTTTTTTATGAGGGAGATGATGTAATTGGTGGCGGAATTATTCAGCGTGCCGAGCAGCCTTTTTCCATTTAAATGCATCTATATTTGTAATACATTATATAAATTTATGAGAAAGGGTTATCTTTTAATGATCGTAATATCTGCTGCTTATTTAACTTCCTGTACAAAAAGCTCCGAAGTTTTAGAAGTTACAACTGTTGCCGAATATGCACCTCTGCAGGTTGGCAAATACATTAGCTACAATCTCGATTCTACAATTTTTATAAACTTCGGTACAAAAGATACCATTGTTAAATATCAGGTTAAACACCAGATTGACGGCACACTTACTGATAACCTCGGCCGCCCCGGATACCGCATTACAAGATATATTCGTAAAACAGCCGCAAATGGCTGGATGCCAGATAACACTTTTATGGCCATACCAACAGACTTCGCCTTTGAATTTGTTGAAAATAATAATCGTTTTCTAAAACTTAAAGGTCCGGTAAGAGATGGACTTAGTTGGAAGGGAAATTCATACATCGACACCTATTCAATAAACTCTACCGTTAAATATTTAGCCGATTGGGATTACGAATACGAAAATGTAAACCAGCCCATGACGTTGGGAGCATTTACGCTTGACAGTACCTTGCAGATTAACGAGCGTAATGAAACAATAGGTAATGTAAGTGACCCAAACTCTTACAGCGAAATTAATTTTGGTCAGGAGAATTATGCCAAAGGCATTGGCTTGATTTACCGTAATTTTTTACACATAGAGTATCAGCCGCCTACACCAGGCCGTGGTGGATACCGAATTGGTTATGGTGTTAAGTTGACGATGATAGATCATAATTAAAAGCACCCTCGACCCCCCAACCCCCTGAAGGGAGAGAAAAAATACAAGCAGTACAATTGAATACTATAGCCTAGCCATGTTTACTTTCTTCTGCAAAAAGTAGAAAAATCTGTTGACGGGATTTTATCAACCCCCAATTGCCTAAGCATCATAACCATTTGTCCGCGGTGAAATGTGGCATGATTAAATACATGTTGTAACATTTCGTAAACCGGCATCTTTATATGTTCCTTATTTCGGGTAAAAGCAAATACATGAGTTAGTTGATTTTCATTGGCAGCATTTACCCAATCAACCCATTGTTGGTTTTGCTTCGCAAGATGATCGGCCATTTCGGAAAAACTTCCTGTAAAATCATTACTTTTTATAACAATATGCTCGGCGAGTTTAAGGCGTTGCCACCAAATCTCTTCAGCGGTCCATAAATGCTGCAAGGTTTTGTATAAAGATGGAAAACTGCTTATAATTTCTTTTGTAGTTTCATTTTCCGGTAACTTCTTTACGGTGTCGGTTAAAACTTTTGTTGCCCAAAGATTATATGCAGTGTACTGTTGTATTAATTCCTTCATGGTTTTATGTATTTTTGATTTCTTATCTGCACACATAAAATTATCAATTATTAATTATAACATTATCAATTAAAAAAATGCCCGATAAAAAATTTCCATTCAGCGGTTTTAGTTCTGTTGCCATACATGGCGGCCACGAGCAAGATCCAACCTACGCTCACCTTACACCTATATACGCAAGTAGCACGTATATTTTTGATGAAGCCGAACAGGGCATGCGAAGATTTAAAGGCGAAGAAAAAGGATACATATACGGCCGCTGGGGAAACCCAACAATTACTGAATCTGAACAAAAAATTGCAGCACTCGAAAGTTTTGGTATTGCTGGCGCAGATGGAAATCCGCTGCAACTTAAAGCCATTTTACATGCAAGCGGCATGGCTGCTTTAAGCACGCTTATGATTGGCACTTTAAAGGCCGGCGATAAAGTTTTAACACATTATTCATTATATGGTGGCACGCAGGAACTGCTAGAAAAAGTTTTACCACCATTAGGCATTGAAGTTTCCATTATTGATTTAAGAGATTTAAATGCGGCAGCAGAGGCAATTAATAATGATTCAAGTTTAAAAATGCTTTACCTTGAAACGCCCGCCAATCCTACAATACAATGTGTTAATATTGAAGAACTGACAAAACTGGCAAAGGCAAAAAATTTGATTGTAGCGGTTGATAATACTTTTGCAACGCCGTATTTACAACAGCCATTTAAGTTTGGAGTCGATTATGTTTTTCACAGCACCACAAAATTTTTAAATGGCCATGGCACAGCAATTGGCGGCGCATTACTCGGTAAAGATGTAGAGTTTATGAGCGGGCATATCACGAAAATTCATCGGCTGCTTGGTGGCAACAGCAATGCCTTCGATGCATTTTTATTAACCCAAGGCATGAAAACGCTTGAAGTACGCATGGAGCGACATTGCCAAAATGCTATGGAAGTTGCTGTTTTTTTAGAACAACATTCTTCGGTAAATAAAGTAAATTATTTAGGGCTGGCTTCACATCCAGATTTTAATACCGCAGCCAAACAAATGCGCCACCCCGGTGCTATGTTAAGTTTTGAAATGAAAGGCGGTTTGGAAGCAGCCAAAAACTTCATTGATAAATTGCAAATGTGCGTTCGTGCAGTATCGCTGGGCACCTGCGATACATTAATATCTCACCCTGCAAGTATGACTCATTTTAGCGTACCCAAAGAAAAACGTGAGCAGTACGGCATTACCGATGGTTTAATTCGCATGAGCGTTGGTATTGAAAACGTACAGGATATTATTGCAGATTTAAATCAGGCACTTCAGTAATAAATGAAAAACTCAAAAAATATTAAACTGGCGGTGCTGTATTTCTTTTTATCAACAGCCATTACGTGGTGGTTTGTTGATGCATGCCCTTTGTACACAAGCCTGCAGCAAAAATTATTATCAACCGGCATTGCTGGTGCCAAATGGGGCTTGCAACTGGCTGCTGCCTATTTTTTTCTTGCAGATAAAAAATGGGAGTTTATAAAAAACATAGGATTTACCTGCCTGGTTGGTTCTGTAATTCTTTTACCTTATCCCATTGCTGCTGTTTTTTTTAAAGTAGATAATGCACAGTTTTTTATCGGCTCCTTATTAGTTGCGGTTTTTGCAATGATTATTTTATATTTTTTAAGTGTGAAAAAATCAGCAATCCCCGTCAAATGGTTTTGGAGCTGGATATTTTGTCTGGCCATTGCCATCACTTTACAACTAACTGTAGTTTTTTCAGTAATAAAATTTTAATCCATGTCAATAATAATAAGACGAGCTGTAAAGGAAGATTGCGCAAGAATGATTGAACTCATTAAGGAGCTTGCCGTGTATGAGAAAGAACCGGATGCTGTTACTGTTCCTTTTGATCATTTTGTTGAAAGTGGGTTTGGAGAAAATCCTGTTTGGTGGGCATTTGTGGCCGAGGTGAATGGCAAAGTTGAGGGTTTCGCATTATGGTATATCCGTTACAGCACTTGGAAAGGACAACGCCTTTATTTGGAAGATTTGCTGGTAACTGAAAATATGCGTGGGCAAGGCATTGGTAAATTATTATTTGATAAACTGATTGAGGAGTGCAAAGAAAAAAAATACAGTGGCATGATGTGGCAGGTGTTGGATTGGAACGAACCAGCGATAAATTTTTATAAAAAATATCCGGAAGTTAGTTTTGATAGCGGGTGGTTGAATTGCAGTATTAATTTTTAATACTTCATAATTAGTCGGTATTGTCTTTATACTACGCCCCTGTTGTCGTAAATTTGCATTTCTAAAAAGTTAAATAAAGATTTACTGTACAAGAGTGCGATCCCGATAAAGTTCGGGACTGGCTGCCAATAAAGTGCAAAAGAATTGCAAAAGCCAGGCATAAATATTTATAACAAAAAACGTTCGTCTTCTACGTTTCCTCCCCTTCGGGGAGATAGAGGGGCTAATTATGGCAGAAAAAATAACTATGGGTGCCGATGGCAAATTGCAGGTTCCCAACAACCCGATTGTTCCATTTATTGAGGGCGATGGTATTGGACCCGAAATATGGGCCGTGGCACAAAAAGTTTTTGACACCGCAGTGGAAAGAGCTTACGATGGTGACCGCAGAATTGAGTGGAAAGAAATGCTTGCTGGCGAAAAAGCATTTAACCAAACAGGTGAATGGTTGCCGGCCGAAACCTTGCAAACTGCCAAAGATTATATTGTTTCCATAAAAGGCCCATTAACCACGCCAATTGGCGGTGGTATACGTTCTCTGAATGTAGCCATGCGTCAGGACCTTGACCTGTACGCCTGCGTTCGTCCGGTTAAATGGTTTAAGGGTGTTCCATCGCCGGTGCTGCATCCCGAAGATGTGGACATGACAATTTTTAGAGAAAATACAGAAGATATTTACGCTGGTATTGAGTGGATGGCGGGCTCGCCGGAAGCACAAAAATTTGAAAAGTTTTTGATTGAGGAAATGGGCGTGAAGAATGTTCGTTTTCCTGGCGATAGTAGCTATGGTGTAAAACCTGTTTCTGCAGAAGGCAGCAAACGCCTAGTAAGAGCAGCCATTAAACATGCGCTTGAAAATAATCTTCCATCGGTATCATTGGTACACAAGGGTAACATTATGAAATTCACCGAAGGTGGATTTAAAAAATGGGGATACGAAGTGGCCCGCCAGGAATATGGTGATAAAACTTTTACCTGGGATGAGTGGGATGAACTGAAAAAAGAACATGGTGAAGCGCATGCAAATGAAGTGCAACGTAAAGCTTTGCACGATGGAAAATTATTAGTGAAAGATGTTATTGCTGATAATTTTTTACAGCAGATATTGATTTCACCAAAAGATTATTCGGTTGTGGCTACGTTAAACCTTAATGGCGACTATATTTCTGATGCATTGGCAGCAGAAGTTGGCGGTATAGGTATTGCACCGGGCGCAAACATTAATTACAATACTGGCTATGCTGTTTTCGAGGCTACCCATGGTACGGCTCCTAAATTTGCTGGCACAGATAGTATGAACCCATCGTCTGTAATTTTAAGCGGCTGCATGATGCTGGAATATATGGGCTGGAACGAGGCTGCAGATTTGATAACATCTGCTCTGCAAGCAGCAATCATGCGCAAGCGTGTAACAATAGATTTTTACAACTTGATGAGCGGTGCAACCCTTTTAAAAACGAGTGAATTTGGGGAAGAGGTAATTGCAAATATGGGTGTAGTTGTTGGCGAAGCACAGTTGAAGAAAAGCAGTAGTTTGTAGAAAATTTACTGGGTTGTAATAAGGCAAACAAAAATTAAATACTTTCGTTAAAAATAAATAATAATAAACATGGCAAAAATCAAGGTAGATAATCCCGTAGTAGAGTTAGACGGAGATGAGATGACCCGTATCATTTGGAAATTTATTAAAGACAAACTGATACTTCCTTATATGGATGTTGATATCCAGTATTTTGATTTGGGAATGGAATATCGTGATGAAACAAATGACCAGGTTACT
>JBBQPX010000014.1:0-16516 GCA_038216775.1 Chitinophagales bacterium | reverse complement strand
GGTGGAACAATTACTTCCACATTTTTAACTCTATTGGTTGTGCCTTTATTGTATTTTAAAATGATGCGTAAAAAATCTTCCAAAAAATAACTAAAAAAAGTTGCTATGAAATTTTTAATAATTACCTGTTTAAAAGAATATCAGGCCGAAGTGATTAAGATATTTAAAGAAGCTACTATCACCACGTTTAGTGTAACTGATGTAACTGGGTTTAAGGGTAACCATGCAGCAGATTTGCTGGATGACTGGTTTGCAAGTGGCGACGAAAAATTTGATTCGCTGGTTGTATTCAGCTTCACAGGCAGCAAAAGTGCCGACCAGGCTATGGAGTATATCAATAAATACAACGAAGAAAGCGAAACAAATTTTCCAATACGGGCATTTATTGTTCCTGTAGAAAAATCAAATTTATAAATAATAAAAAATGAGAGAAAGAATTATCAGAGCTGTGGCAGGAACCTTTGTGTTGGCAAGTATATTATTGACTTACTATGTTAATCAAAACTGGATGTTTCTGGGTGTTTTTGTAGGGCTGAATTTATTGCAGTCGTCGGTTACCAGATTTTGTCCTTTAGAAAAGATATTAAATGCTTTAGGGGTGAAACACTAAATACGTTAATTTTAATGAGAGTTTAAGCAATTGATGTCTTTTGCGTTTCAAACTCATATTTAAAAAGCATGGTTAATTTAGATAAGCTGGCACATGTTTTTGAGCCTCAACTACTGAAAGAAATGCAACAGTTCGGTGTTGTGCAGTATTTTAAAGAAGGCGATCAAATAATGGATTATGGTAAATACATCCGTATGATGCCGGTGGTGCTCAATGGTACGATTAAAGTTTACCGGATGGATGATAATGGAAACGAAATTCTATTATATTATTTATCAAGCAGCGAAAGCTGTTCTATGGCTTACAGTTGTTGTATTGAAGCCAAAAAAAGCGAAGTAAAAGCTATAGCTGAAGATGATGTGGAGTTGATAGCTATACCACTTATAAAACTGGATGAGTGGTTGTGTAAATACCCTAGCTGGAAAAATTACATCATGCGCTCTTTTAACGAGCGATTTATCGAATTACTTAAATCTATAGAAAGTATTGCTTTTCATAAACTTGATGAAAGGCTGATTGAATACCTTAAAGAAAAGCAACGTGTAACAGGCTCCAGCGTTATCAAAGCCTCACACAGTTTAATTTCAGATGAGCTGGCAACCTCCCGGGTTGTAATATCAAGACTGCTGAAGCAGTTGGAAAATGATAAACAGGTTATACTGCACCGCAATGAAATTAAGCTGCTCCCATCTCTGGGCATGTATTAAAAATAGAGGTTTTAAAGGCTTTTATGTAGAAAACTGTCTATAAAAAATATTTCAAATAAAAGCTACATTTGCCCCATGGGTTTTATTCTAGCCCAAACACAAGGTTTACATTTTAATTGTACCTTATGTTGTAAAACTCAACTGCCAAAAATCTTATACTAAAAATGACTTTTATACATGCTTGAAATAAAGTCAAACAGCGAAACCATTCAACCAAATGTAATGAGTAAAGTTGTTGCACCTACAGCTAAACCATTAGTTTTAGGGGTTATTACATTTGTATTGCTTTGTTCTCTTTTCGGGCTAATAACTTTTCAACGTTATGAATTGGTAAGAGAGGTAAACAAAAAAGATGCTTACGAAATTGTAAGCGATGCGAAAACAAAACTACAAGAAGCATTAACCTACAGTTTAGCAGCCACTAAAACCCTTACTTATTTTATAGATAAAGATGGAAGGGTAAATAATTTCGATACAATAGCTGCCCAGATATTTGAATCTGGCATAAGTATAGATGCCTTACAATTAGTGCCTGATGGTGTAGTGCGTTACGTTTATCCTTTAGAGGGAAACGAAAAAGTGATGGGATACAATCTTTTAAAAGATTCAACAAGAAATAAGGAAGCTTTTAAGACTATTGAAAAAAGAGAAATGTTTTTTGGTGGTCCTTTCCCATTAAGGCAAGGTGGTATTGGTGTAGTAGGCAGGCTGCCTGTTTATAGAAATGATAAATTCTGGGGTTTTTCTGCGGTGATAATTAAATTATCAACGTTGCTAAAAGCGGCAGGTATTGACAGCTTCAAAAAAAAGGGATATTATTTTCAGCTCTCAAAAATAAATCCCGATACGGGTGAAGAAGAATTTTATCTGCCTGTTTTACCAGAAACTAATAATAATTCTTCTGTTTCGGTAAATGTACCCAATGGCGAGTGGAAACTTTCGGTAATTGCATCT
The DNA here is from genome assembly GCA_038216775.1 of Chitinophagales bacterium. Taxonomy (GTDB): domain Bacteria; phylum Bacteroidota; class Bacteroidia; order Chitinophagales; family Chitinophagaceae; genus Ferruginibacter. Next base: position 14,245 of record JBBQPX010000014.1, on the reverse strand, counting down.
TCTCCTTACAATGGTTTTGCCGATGTAATGTTACTTACTGGTTTAGGATTTCTATTTGCAGTTTTTGCGGGTTTCTTTGTGTGGCGTTTTGCATTGCAGCCACAAAAATTAAATCAGTTGGTGCTAAGCCAAACAAGCGAATTAAAAAGCAGCGAAAATAAATACCGATCATTAATAGAAAGAGTATCGGATGCTTTTATTGCCCTTGATAAAAATTGGATTTTTACCTATGCAAATAAAAAAGCGGGTGAATTTATTGGGATGAAACCAGAAAGTTTGATAGGTAAAAATGTGTGGGAGGTATTTCCGGAAGCAATACGTCACCCTTTCTACGAGGCATGTCAAAGAGCAATGGAAATGCAAGAGTATGTTTGGCTGGAGGAATATTTTCAAGCATTTAATAAATGGTTTGAAAATCACATCTATCCTTCTCAAGATGGGGTAACGATATTTTTTAAAGACGTAACAGATTTTAAAGAGATTACATTGTCTTTAAAACAAAATGAAGAAAAATACCGATCACTTATTGAACAGGCATCTGACGGAATTGTAATAACAGATATGGAAGGTGCCATACTTGAAGTTAACAATAGTATAAAAAAACTTCTTGGTTATGAGGAAGAAGAAATGGTTGGCTATAATATAAGAAGCTTTTTACCTGAAAGGGATATTAATACAAAGCCGATTCGTATTAATGAGTTAATGCAAGGTAAGGGGCTGCTTTACGAACGAAGCCTTGTAAAAAAGAATGGAGAGATAATAGATGTAGAAGTAAACTCCAAAATGGCCAGCTCTCATACGTTGATAGGTTTTATAAGAGATATATCAGAAAGGAAAAAAGTTGAAGCAGCCTTAAAAAAATCTAATGAACGTTTTGAGCTGATTGCTGAAGGAACAAATGATGCAATTTGGGATCATGACTTTGTTAAAAATGAAACCTGGGGTAACAATAAGTTGCAAAAAATTTATGGGCTTGGTTCAAGCGAAGAGAAAATAAATTTTGAAATGTTTTTAGATCATCTTCATCCTGAAGAAAGAGCTGGCATTCAGGAAAGAATGAATCTTGCCATGGAAAATAAAGCAATTTCTATTTCGGAAATTTTTAGATTTAAAACAGGCTTAGATGTATACAAAACATTTTACGACAGAGCTTATGTTAAATATGATGAAGAAGGGAATCCCGAAAGAATATTAGGAGTTATGCAGGATATTACAGACTCGGAGAATATTAAAAAGCAGATTTTAAAAGAAAAAGAACTTTCGGATTCTATCATTAATACTTTGCCGGGAATATTTTATTTGTATAATAAAGCCGGTAATTTTTTAAGGTGGAATACCAATTTTGAAACCGTAAGCGGTTACACTGCCGACGAAATAAGCCAAATGCATCCTTTAGATTTTTTTTATGAGGATGAAAAGGATATGCTGACCAGTAAAATCGCAAATGTTTTTGTTACCGGCACAGATGCCGTGGAGGCAAACTTTCTACTGAAAAATAAAGAAAAAATACCTTATTACTTTACAGGAAAGGCAGTTGAATATGAAGGTGAGATATGTCTCGTTGGCGTAGGGCTAGATTTTTCTGATAAAGTAAAAAATGAAGCATTGATTAAGGAAAGCGAAGAAAAATTCCGAATAATAATTGAACAGGCTTCAGATGGTGTATTTATAGCGGATGAAGACACTTATTTTATAGATGTTAACAGTGCGGGTTGCCGCATGACCGGCTATAGTTTAGAAGAATTAAAAAAGCTGAAGTTTGTGGATATTATACCAACGGAAGATACGATATTCAATCCGCCAAGGCTGGTACCGCTCAATAGTGGCTCGTCAGTTACTAATGAAAGACGGATAAAACGTAAAGACGGATCTGTTATTGAAGTTGAAGTAAGTGCAAAAAAAATGGGTGATGGCCGGTATCAGTCTTTTGCCAGGGATATTACAGCACGTAAAAAGGAGGAGGAAATATTACAGCAATCAGAAAAAAAATACAAACTGTTATTTTATGACAATCCTTTACCTATGTGGATGACAATGCCCCCCGAGCTTGAAATTATTGACGTTAACGATGCGGCGCTTCGCCAGTATGGCTACTCCAGAGAAACGTTTCTTGAATTGAATATTAGAGATTTATATCCTGAAGAAGACATTAGTTTTTTTCTGACCGAAATGGAGAAAATGAAACCAGACAGTATAAATATTCATACTTGGCGCCATAAAAAACAAGATGGATCAATCATTTATGTAGAATCTTACCAGCATGAAATAGTGCACGAAGGTAAAAAAGTGTGGTTAGGTTTATCGTACGATATAACAGAAAAATACGAGGCCAAAAATATGTTGGAAAAATCGTACGAAGATATACGTCAGCTTGCATCTAATCTTCAAACAATAAGAGAAGATGAACGTACAAATATTGCCCGGGAAATACATGATGAACTAGGGCAGCAATTAACCGGATTAAAAATGGATTTGCATTGGCTGGGCAGAAAAATTGATAATAGCGACGAAAGCGTAACTCAAAAAATGGCAGAGAGCATAGAACTTATAAATGCAACCATATCGACTGTAAGAAAAATTGCAACAGATTTACGGCCAAGTATTCTTGATGATTTAGGCCTAATGCCGGCTTTAGAATGGCAAGGGGAAGAGTTTCACAAACGGTCGGGCACCAAGGTTGAGTTTGTAAACGAAGCAGGTGATTTACCCATACCAACTAAAGCTGCAACCGGCATTTTTAGAATATATCAGGAACTGCTAACCAATGTGGCCAGGCATGCAAATGCAAATATGGTAAAAGCAGTTTTGTACAAAGATAAAGACAGGCTGTATTTTAATGTAAGTGACAACGGCATTGGCTTCGATTTAAATAATCTAAGCAATAAGAAAACACTTGGTTTGCTGGGAATAAGAGAGCGCACCTTACTAATAGGCGGCACTTGCGAATTTATAAGCAAGCCAGGGGCAGGTTCAACAACTATTATATCTATACCCTTAACAACCAATATATAGCAGTTTGAGAAACGCTATGATAAACTCATTAAAACAAAAAAACTATGTTACGTATTTTAATCGCGGATGATCATACTGTAGTTAGAAAAGGACTCAGGCAAATTTTGCAAGATGAATTTCCTGCTTCAGAAATTGATGAAGTGCCCGATGCAGAAGAGCTTATTAAAAAAGTGATGAGTGAGCATTGGGATGTTGTGGTAAGCGACCTCTCCATGCCCGGAAGAAGCGGCTTAGATGCCTTACAGCAGATTAAGCTTAGCCATCCTGATTTGCCGGTGCTCATACTCAGTATTCATCCTGAAGAGCAGTATGCATTGCGGGCACTTAAATCTGGAGCTTCGGGTTATTTAAGTAAAGATACCGCACCGGATGAACTTGTAAAAGCTGTTCAGAAAGTATTACTGGGTAAAAAATATATCTCCCAGGCAATAGCAGAAAAGTTGGCAAACTCCTTCTCGTCTGATGCTGAAATAAATCCCCATGAAAGCCTTAGCGACCGGGAGTTTGATGTGATGAAGCTACTTGCCAATGGAAAATCTGTGTCGGATATTGCCGAAATGCTATCATTAAGCGTAACCACTGTTAGTACATATCGTGCCAGGGTAATGCTTAAAATGAACCTTAAATCTAATTCTGATTTAACGAAATACGCTATTGAAAATAAACTGCTTTAAGCTTTTTTGCACCTCTAATAAACTTTGTAGTGCTAATACTACAACATTATGTATTAATTACTACATTCTTAAACTGTTTAATATTTTAACTTGGTGCATAGATTATATTTATGTTGAAAGCCGGGAGGTTAAAAAAAACTTTACTAATAATTGATAATTCATTATTTATTATTGAACGGCTTTTAAATATCCTTAAAGAAGTTGAAAACCTGGAGAAAATAAATTGGGCCGCAAATTATATCGAGGCGCTTGATAGTTTAAAAATTGAGCAACCTGATATTGTTTTACTGGATATTCAGCTTTATGAGAAAAATGGGATTGAATTGCTGAAATATATTGTTAAACATCATGTAGGAACTAAGGTAATTGTGTTGAGTAATTTAGTCAGCATTTACTATCAGGATCTTTGCAAATCTTTAGGTGCAGAGCACTATATTGATAAGTCAACAGATTTTGAAAGGATACCGGAAATTGTGGCAGCGTTGTGATTTTAAGAATTCAATCTAAAGTGATTTTTGAAAAATAGAATAGCTGTAAAAATATAAGTACTATGAGTTACCACTGATTTGTATCAAACAATGTTTGATATGAAATCAAATTACAAATCGATTAATTCCTTTAAAGACCAGATTTTTTAACCGGGGTATTCAGCAAAATATTTGTTGCAGTTTACCCCGGTTTATTATTATTGTATCTCTATGTTTTCAAATAACACAGGCCTGCCAGCGCATTTTAGGTGCAATAGCAGAGATTGAAAAATATTAGTTTAAATGTTTTTTACTATTTTATTAACTGTAAATTCTATCAAACGCAGTTTTATATTTTTCCATAATAACCTTGCGCTTTAATTTAAGTGTGGGTGTAAGCTCACCACTGTCAATTGTCCATTCGTTTGGCAGCAGTTCAAACTTTTTCACCTGTTCTACGTGATTGAAACTCTGGTTGAAGGAGTCGATTATTTCCTTGTATAGTTCTAAAATTTTGGGATTGTGAATGGCGTCTTCAGGCGTGGTGAAAATTAATCCTTTATGCTCCATCCATTCTTTTATATTGAGGATAGAAGGAACTATTAAAGCACCAACAAATTTCTGTTCAGCACCAACAACCATCATCTGTTCAACAAATGGCGACTCTTTCATTTTATTTTCAATAGGCTGCGGAGCTACGTATTTACCACCGCTGGTTTTAAACAGTTCTTTTTTACGATCGGTTATTTTCAAATATACCTCATCTTCAAAAACGCCAATATCGCCGGTATGTAGCCAGCCATCAACTATGGCTTCCGCAGTAAGGTCAGGTCTTTTGTAATAGCCTATCATTACACTTGGCCCCTTAACGCATATTTCGCCATCAGCTTCCAGCTTTACTTGCTGCCCGTTAATTACGCGACCTACTGTTCCAAATTTTGTACCGCCTTTGTGTTGGCAGTTTACACTAATAACCGGGCTATTTTCTGTTGGTCCGTAGCCTTCGTAAATAGGAATTCCTGCGGCCGTAAAAATGCGGATGAGCCTAACCTGGCAAGCTGCACCTCCGGTTACAATAAAATCGAGGTTATTACCCAATGCCTCACGCCACTTGCTGAATATTAATTTATTGGCAATGGCAAGTTTCATATTGTACCAGATACCGTTTGGCTTTAGGTTATCGTATTCGTTTGCAAGCTCAACCGACCAGTCAAATAATTTTCTCTTCAGGCCAGTTAATTCTGCGCCTTTAGCCATTATCTTTTCATAAGTTTTTTCCAACAACCGGGGTACTGTTGCAAATAAACTTGGCTGCACTTCTTTTAAATTTTCGGCAATGGTATCTAAACTCTCTGCATAAAAAATTGAATAGCCACTTGATATATAAATGTAGCTTACCATTCTTTCAAAAATGTGATTAAGCGGTAAAAAACTTAATGCACGTCCGTTAATATTATCTTCAAAAGGAAAACTTGTTTTTGAATTGGTAACATTAGAAACAATGTTTCGATGGCTCAACATTACGCCTTTTGGAGTACCCGTTGTTCCAGACGTGTAAATAATAGTAGCGCAATGCTCTGCTTTGATGGTTGCCTTAACGGCATCTAATTTTTGCATGTCTTCGGCGGTAATATCATGCAGCAAAGCATCCCAAAATGTAACGCCTTGCAGTTTATCAAAACTGTAAACATTTTGCAGCGAGGTAACATTGCTGCGTATTGCTTCTACTTTTTCCAGTATATCAGCCCCACTTATAAATGCGTGCTTAATGGTAGCATCATTAAAAATAAACTCCAGTTCTTTAATATTTGTAGTGGGATAGATAGGGCAGAGTGCAGCTCCAATCTGCTGGCAAGCTATATCCAGCATCAGCCATTCAGGTCTGTTTTTTGAAATCAGCGCAATTTTATCCTGGTTTTCAATGTTCATATCGTGCCCGCTAACGCCAAGTTTTAGCAAGCCAATGCTAAGTTTATTTATGGTGTTTTTTACTTCCTCTGTACTGAAGCTTCGCCATTTGCCGTTTTCTTTGCCGTTAAACATGTCCGGTTTAGGAAATTTGCTTAACTGAAAATCTACATAGTCAAATATTCTGGAGTTATCATTCATATGCAATCGTTGGTTTTAAGAGGATAATTATTTATTTTGATTTTTTAGTTTTTCATATTCTCTTTCTGTAATGGTATCACTGTCGGTTTTATAAGCTCGTAAAAATTTCATGACAAGCCCAATACCCAAGCCCAGCATTACCCAAAGTGGCCATGGAGTATTTGTATTAATTCCCCGGCGGCCGGCGGTAAAATACCATACAGCCCAGCAAATGCAGCTGATAACAATAAAGCTAATCAAGCTCTCTTGAAAACCGGCTCTGCGTTTGGCAATTTGCCATAATTTTTCATCACGTTGCTCGTCCATAGTTATTCTTTTGCAACAAGTTAATAAAAAAATGGAAATTTTGTGTCAGCAAAAAAAACGAGGCTGTTGATGTTTAGTTTAATTGTGATAATACTGGCCGGTGGGCACTTTAAAAATTACAGCATCCAGGTAGCGATTAAGTTCGGTAACCTCTTTACTATGCGCCTTGGCCCAGGTTTGGTAGGCATTCATGTTATTATCGCTTGCAAAAACCCATTGGTTGTAAGCATCAAACAGGCCTTCCTCCACATATTTTTTTTGTGTCTGAAATAATCTAAAAGGGAATTTTGCGGCATAGTTTGCATTCCATTCCAAAATAAACCTTGTTCTTATAAGCGATAAACTTTCAATATTAATGCCTGATGAGGCAAGAGAACTTTGTTTGTTCATTGCCTTTAGGTAGGCAATAGCAAACGGACTTTTATCTTTATTATTTTTCTCAAGATCTGCGTCTGCAAATAATTTTTTATATCCTTCAAATAAAATATTTTTCATTTCCAGTGCATCCGGGTTTTTCGGATCCATGTTAATGTAAATTTCTCCGTAAATCAGGCTCCATACTTTTTCTGTAGTAAAGTAATAATATTTTGCGGCGTTATAATAATTGCCTGCAAAGCTGGGGTCGTTTTCAATCCCTTTTTCCCATTGTTTAATAGCAGTATAGTCGTTTTGCGACCATAGCACTTTGCCTAATTCATTATATAGCGGACCGCTTCTTGGTAGTTTTTTTATCCCCTTTCTATAGGTGTTTTCGCACTCCTTGGTATCTTCTAAGGCCCAATAAGCATCACCTGCTATTTGAAAACACTGATCATCCACATCATACCTGTCAAACAAGGGTTTTAAAACTTCAATACATTTATTGTAATCTTTGGCGTAATAATAATTAAGACCAAGGTCTTTTGCCATTTCCATATTTTTGGGCTCTTGGGCAAGGGCCCTGTTTAGCACTAATATGGCATTGGCATAATCGCCACTGTGCATAAAAGCTCTGGCGTTATCGTGTAATTGTTTTGCAGTCTGGGCAAATGCGGCGTTTGCGAGGCAAAACGCAGTTAATATTATAATCAGTTTTTTCATTAACTTAAAGATACAATCAAAAGCTGTAACAGGTTATTACCGGTAAAAGATTAACAGATATTAGTCAGCACTTTCATCAGCAATTAAATGTGTAAGTAATCCATCTCTTAACTTAGGTTCAAACCAGGTGCTTTTAGGTGGCATCACATTACCACTGTCAGCAATATCAAACAGCTGTTGTATAGTTACGGGATGCAGGCTAAACGCAACAGCCATTTCACCGCTGTCAACTCGTTTTTCAAGCTCCTTTAAACCTCTTATGCCGCCTACAAAATCAATACGCTTATCTGTGCGCTGGTCTTTTATATTTAAAATAGGATCTAATAAATTATCCGATAGTATACTTATATCTAAAATGCCAATAGGATCATTTGTGTAGGAGCCTTCATTGGGTGTTAAGCGATACCATTGCTCACTTAAATACATGCCAAATTCGTGTAAATTAGCAGGCGAAAATGCCTTCTCTGCTTTTACAACAGAAAACTTTTTTTCAATGGCAGATAAAAAATCCTCCGTACTTAGTCCGTTTAAATCTGCAACAACCCGGTTGTAATCCATAATATGCAACTGATCAGACGGAAATAAAGTAGTGAGAAAAATATTCGCCCCACCAGTAGCATCTTTACCCAAAGCTGCTCTCACTTTGGCTGCAGATGCTGCACGATGGTGCCCATCCGCAATATAAGTGCATGGCACTTTTTCTTTAAATACTGTTGATATTTTTTCTATGGTTGCATCATCATTTACTATCCAGATGCTATGCTGAATATTATCATCCGCCGTAAAATTATATACAGGGCTTTTCTCTTTCCATTTATTTATGATTGCATCAATTTCCGCAACATTGCGATAAGCCAAAAAAACATTACCGGTTTGTGCGCCAGATGTTTTTATATGATTTATTCTGTCCTGCTCTTTTTCTGGTCGGGTAAATTCATGTTTTTTTATCAGATTATTTTCATAGTCATCAACCGAACTGCCACAAACTAAACCAGTCTGGCTTTTGCCGTTCATGGTCAACTCATAAATATAATAACAGGGTTTACTTTCCCTGAATAAAACTTTACGGCTTATAAAAGCATCCAGATTTTCTTTTGCTTTATCGTAAACTTCCTGTGCGTGAACATCAACGGTATCCGACAAATCAATTTCACTTTTAGTGATGTGTAAAAAAGTTACGTTATTACCTTGTGCTTCTGTTTTTGCTTCTCTGCTGTTTAGTACATCGTACGGGCGTGATGCTACCTGCTTCGCAAATTCTGCCGCAGGTCTTAGGGCTTTAAAAGGAGATATAGTTACCATGTGTTAAGCTTAATTAGGTGCAAAAGTATATAAATAGTTATAAGTGATGTACTATTAAAATTATGTGTTCTTAAATGCCTGATAATATTGCATTTGGAGGATTTATACCTGTCGGTACTATGTATTTAATAATTGTAGAAACCCTTTTTTGTTTTCTTTCCTAATTCGCCTTTGGCAACTTTATCTGCCTGTACTGGCGATGGTTTAAAACGTTCGGCTTTATCGCAGGCATCGTATAAAGATTGAGAAACGGCCAGGTTTACATCGTTACCAATTAAATCCATTAATTTAAAAGGTCCCATTTTAAAGCCCGATGCTTCAAGTACTTTATCAATACTTTCAAAATCAGCAACACCGGTTTCTACCAGTTTCATAGCTTCTAGATAATAATGGCGGGCAACGCGGTTTACAATAAAACCCGGCGCATCTATACACATTACCGGCGTTTTTTTCATTTGTATGCAAAGGTTGTAAACAGTTTGTGCTACATCGTCTGCCGTTTTATTTCCCTTTACCACTTCTACAAGTTTCATAACCTGTGCGGGGTTAAAAAAGTGCATACCAACAACACGTTCCGGATTTTTTACTTCCGCCTGAATGTCAGAAATAGATAGAGATGAAGTATTGCTGGCAAAAATAACTTCAGCATTATTTAATGCTGCCAATTGATTAAAAATAGAAACTTTAGCCGCAATTTTTTCTACAATGGCTTCAACAATAATATCGGCAATACAATCTTTGATATCAGTAACAAAATGTATGCGGTGGTAAATAGTTTGTTTTTCTTCTGCGGATATTTTCCCTTTGTCTAATAGATATTGCAAGCTTTTTTGAATATCAGTTTTTGCTTTTTCTAAAACCACATTATTAATATCAAACAATAAGGTATTAAAACCACTTTGTGCTGCTGTTTGTGCAATGCCGCTGCCCATGGTACCGGCTCCAATTACGCATATAGTATTTATCATTCCAAAGTTCTAATTTAAATAATCCGGTAAAGATATTATATCTGTTTTACTTTTTTAACCCAGACTTCAACTGCAAAATCTAGTTTTAATTGCCCGCTGCAATGAATAAAAAAAGCGTTGCTATTAAAAGTAAATAGCAACGCCTGAATTATGTATAAACAAAAATTATTTTCCGCTGGTGCCTGCTTCTGTTTTAGCGTCTTGTTTCATTTTATCGTTTGCTGTGATGGCAAACTCCACACGCCTGTTTTCAGCACGGTTAATATCACTAGTATTTTCAACTTTAGGTTGAGTTTCGCCATACCAGTTAATGGTTAATCTAGATGGGGAAATGCTATGTGTCTTCAGATAATCTCCAACTGCTTCAGCTCTTCTTTGAGATAGTGCTAAATTGTACGAGTCAGAACCTTTATCATCTGTATGGCCTTCCACCAGTAGGTTTGTTTCAGGATACTCATTAAATATCTGTACTAATTTATCCAGTGCTAATTTCGAATTTGAAGTTATTTCAGATTTATCAAAATCAAAATAAACACCCATTTTTGATCCATCAGGATTTTTTTCGCTGAATGTTACTACAATACCTTCACCAACTCTTTCCACTTCGGCACCTGGTATTTCAGTTTTAATTTTTTCTGCCTGACGGTCCATCTTATTACCAATAATACCACCCGCTACGCCGCCAATTACACCGCCAATTATAGCACCAAGCACTGTGTTATTTTTATTACCCACATTGTTGCCTATTATGCCGCCAATTACCGCACCACCAGCTGCGCCTGCTGCGGCTCCTCTTTGTGTTTTATTTGTTTTTTGTACAGTGCTGCAGCCACTAGCAATTAGTGCAACTACTGCCAGCATTAAACTCATGTTTCCGAATATCTTTCTCATAAAAATCAGTTTTTAAATTATTAATTTATTTTTTTGCAAAATTGTAAATGATTGCTCCTGCGTTTCCGTTAAACATTATATCAGACCTAAGGCTCATCGTATTGTCAGTTGTTGAAGTAACCTTTAATCTATAGCCATTGCCATTATCCATTGAATTTTTTTTATCGTCAAGTCTTTTAAATTGAAATTCTTTTTCCATATCCTTAGGCTCGTAAATCGACCAACGGATATAACGTTTTATTTGTGGACAGCCTTTGCCTTGGTCAACAAGCGTATAACTGCCCATGCTGTTATTGGATATAAAATTCCACTCGCTGCCAATAAAGCAACTGAATTCGGCTTCGTTAAAAATGGTTGTTTTTGTAACGCCTGTTATCCCCTCGGTGGTAATGGTTTGCAGTATCCAGTTCCCGTTAATGTTTTTCTTTATGCCTCTGGCTTCTTTGGAAACTGAACAGGCACTAAGGGCAAGTGCAATAAAAGAAATTATAGCAAATTGTATGATTCTACTCTTCTTCATAACGATTAATTTTTACTGGTAAAAAAGTGCTTTTTGCACTTATAATACCACTAAGACAATTATGATGCCAGAATAAAAAATTGATACATTACAGGCTGATAACCAGCGCTGCTATTGATTATTATATTTGGGATATAAAAAATGCTGATGTAAAAATCAGCATGGGGAATTAATTAAACCGCACTGGTAAATTGCTTTAAAAAGCGCTCATCATTTTCGCTGAAAAGCCGCAGATCCTTTATTTGATATTTCAGCATGGTAATTCTTTCAACGCCCATACCAAATGCAAAGCCGGTGTATTTATTACTATCAATACCGCAATTATCTAAAACATTTGGATGCACCATGCCGCAACCCAAAATTTCTACCCAGCCGGTTTTTTTGCAAACGCTGCAACCTTCGCCACCGCAAATGAGACAACTTATATCCATTTCAGCACTTGGTTCTGTAAATGGGAAATAGCTGGGACGAAAACGAACTTTCACATCCTTCCCAAACATTTCCTGCACAAAGAAATAAAGCGTTTGCTTTAAATCAGCAAAGGAAACATTTTCGGCAATGTATAAACCTTCTACCTGATGAAAAAAGCAATGCGCTCTGGCGCTGATTGTTTCGTTCCTGTATACACGGCCGGGACAAATAATGCGAATGGGTAAATTGCCTTTTTGCATTTCACGTACCTGCACGCTTGATGTATGCGTGCGTAAAAGCCAATCAGGATTTTGAGAGATATAAAATGTATCCTGCATGTCACGTGCCGGATGATTTTCCGGCAGATTAAGTGCAGTAAAATTATGAAAGTCGTCTTCAATTTCAGGTCCTTCAGCAACAGCGAAACCCAATCGTTGAAAAATGGAAATTATTTTATTTTTTACAATGCTTATCGGGTGACGACTGCCCAATGGCATTGGGTCGCCAGGCAATGTAAGGTCTAAGTGGTTATCGGTTGTTTGCCCGCCGGGTCCTGCGGATTGTCCATTGTCCATATCCGATTTAAGCTCCTCGTATTTAGCTTCGGTAAATAATTTAAACTCGTTTAGCAATTGCCCAGCCTGCTTTTTATTTTCTGCAGCCACATTTTTCATTTCGCCCATTATGGACTTCAGCAAACCTTTTGTGCCCAGATATTTTATGCGAAAAGTTTCTGCATCGCCTTCTGCGAAAGCTGTTATTTCATTCCTTAAAGTTTCTATTTGATTAACCAGATTCTCCATGCCGCAAAGATAAGGAACTTGAGCATTGAAGATTATCGCCATTATTACTGATTTTAGAATTGCTGCTCCAACTACTACCGCTAGTAATCAAATGTTTATATTCCGTGAAACTTGTCTCGATTTTTTCCTGTCGTGTTCATACAGATAGAGCGTAAACACACTTTAATTTGATTAGGGCGATACCTAATCTCCAAATAATCCAGATTTTTCTGCGAAGCAGAAAAAATCCGTGTTAATCCGTCAAATCCGTTCAATCCGTGTTCCAATTTTTTCACATCGAAGATGTGCCCATACGACAGGATTTTTTCGGGAGGGGGCAGGCACAAATGGCTTTATACAATATTTAACAACGGATATTTTGAAACACGGCAGCCTTAATATTAACTTCATAATTCAAATTATTTATCCCCACATTTATGGACCCCGACGCTGAAGTCTTCTTCCCTTACAGGTTAATGGAACAAGCTACCACGCAAATTGTAAAAGCAACTTGCATTACTATTGTTTTTACGGCCTGCAACAGTTACAAACCCGAAACAACAGTGCCGCACGCTAAGGTTAAATTACCCTTGGCAGGTGCCGATTCTGCTAAAGTAGTTAATGCCGATGCGCCTAAAAAGAAAAAGAGAACCATTTATCTTACGTTTGATGACGGCCCCAATAAAGGCACAAAAAACATGATGCATATTATACAGCACGAAGAAATTCCTGTTACACTTTTTGTTATTGGAGAACACGTTTACGGCAGCAGAGAGCAGTCTGCTAACTTTGACAGCCTTTTAATCTGCAAGTATTTTGAAATAGCCAACCACAGTTTTACGCACGCATTTAATAATAAGTTTGTAAAATTTTACCAGGTACCCGATAGTGTTGTTAAGGATTTTAAGCGCTGCGCAGATAGTCTGAATTTAACTGCCAATATCATTCGTACACCTGGCCGAAATATCTGGCGCACCAAACTGATTAGTTCAACAGATATCCAGTCATCAGGCGCCGCCTCTGATTCTCTCTTTGCTAATGGGTTTGTTATTACCGGTTGGGATTTGGAATGGCATTTCGACAACAAACTAAAACTTAAGAACACAAGTGATGAGATGGTGGTGCAGGTTGACAGTATGTTTACGCACGCAAAAACAAAAACAACCGATCACCTGGTGTTACTGGCTCACGACCAGGTTTACGAAGATAGCAGCGATTCAACTGAGCTTCAACGGTTTATAGTAAAGATAAAAGCGAAGAATGAGTATGATTTTGAAATGGTAAGTAGGTATCCAAACCTTAAGAATTAAAGGTATCTCTATTTAGCAAGTACGCGGCACCTGCGCACAAATCAGATTAGGTTACTGAAATAATGCGGATACTTATGCCGAAGGTTTACTGCGTGGTCCTGCTTGCTGTTATTATCAGTTTAACAAGTTTTGTTACAATAATTTCTTTAATTTTATAGCTTAAATTTAAAACTATGTCATTATTTAAATCCGGTAATCCGGCCTTATCTGAAAAGAGATTTAAGGATACGATATTGCAAGATATTGTAACCCACGAAAACGCAATGACTGTACAAGGTACATTGCAGAAATTTGGTTTTTTATTTTTAATGGTAATGGGCACCGCCTTTTACTCCTGGAAAGAATTTGCTGATGGCGGTAATGTAATGCCATTAATTTTAACGGGTGCCATCGGTGGCCTGGTGGTAGCTATT
>JBBQPX010000013.1:0-17855 GCA_038216775.1 Chitinophagales bacterium | reverse complement strand
GATACCGCCTGGAAATGGGAGTTAAAATTGAAGGAAGATGAAAAAATATTTAATTCAACAAAGGCGGAGTTAAATTAAGTAATTGGCAATCGGCAACTCGCAATTTGCGTATTGCCTATTGCGGGTTAGAACTTTCTTTTTTGCCGCCCTGCAAATCTTTCTTTTACTTTGCGTCAATGTTCGCAGCGTTCTATTTATTTAATTCTGCGGATGATCAAATAACAGATTAAACCTCTTTATATTTATGCTCAAAGACATTCAGGTTACCGGTAATAAAGATACCCGCAGTGGTTTTGGCGATGGCATTTTAGAAGCTGCCCGTAAAAATCCAAACATAGTAGCACTTACTGCCGATTTAGCGGGCTCGTTAAAATTAAACGGATTTATAAAGGAATTTCCTGAAAGATTTATCCAGTGTGGTATTGCTGAGGCTAACATGATTTGCATTGGTGCGGGCTTAACCATCGGCGGTAAAATTCCTTACACCACAACATTTGCTAATTTTTCTACAGGAAGGGTTTACGATCAAATTCGCCAAAGCGTTGCCTATAGCAATAAGAATGTAAAAATTTGTGCATCTCATGCGGGACTAACTTTAGGCGAAGATGGTGCAACACACCAAATTTTAGAAGATATAGGATTGATGAAAATGCTGCCCGGTATGACGGTTATTGTGCCTGCAGATTACAATCAAACCAAAGCTGCAACCATGGCCATTGCCGATTATGAAGGCCCGGTGTATTTGCGTTTCGGTCGCCCGGTTTGGCCAATTTTTACAAAGGAAGAGGATTTTGTTATTGGTAAAGCACAGCAATTATCTGAAGGAACTGATGTTAGCATTTTTGCCTGCGGCCACATGGTTTGGATAGCCGTGGAAGCAGGAAGAATTCTGGAAGAAAAAGGTATAAGCGTGGAAGTTATAAATATTCATACCATTAAGCCATTGGATACAGAAGCCATTATTGCATCTATCCAAAAAACAAGATGCGCCGTAACAGCCGAAGAGCATAACGTGCTCGGTGGTTTGGGAGATTGTATAGCACAAACGGCAGCAAAGCATTTCCCCATTCCTATAGAGTACGTTGGTACCAACGATACTTTTGGAGAAAGCGGAAAACCTATGGAATTGTTAACAAAATACGGTTTGGATGCGGCGCATATAGTGGCAGCGGCTGAAAAAGCAATATCCAGAAAATAGCAAATTAAACCTTTTCACAAAAAGCCAATCTTAAACTGTAAATAAAAGATTGGCTTTTATATTTTACGCTCAACCGATATGACTGAACATCTAGACGATAAGGAACTGCTTATGCAGTTCAGGGATGCTGCCACCAAAGAACGCAGTTTTACCCTCATTTTAAAAAAATACCAGGAAAAATTGTACTGGCATATCCGCCGCCTTGTGGTAAGCCACGAGGATGCGAATGATGTATTGCAGAATATGTTTATTAAGGTTTGGAATGCACTGGAAAACTTTAGAGAAGACAGCCAGCTTTATACATGGCTTTACCGCATAGCAACAAACGAAAGCCTTAGTTTTCTGGAAAAGGAGAAAAAAAGATCCTCTGTTTCGCTAAGTGATGTGGAAACCGGTTTAAGCAATAAGCTGGAAGCTGACAAACATTTTGATGCTAATAAGCTGGAGTGGAAATTGCAAGTCGCTATTCAAAAACTACCTGAAAAGCAGCGTGTGGTATTTAATCTTCGTTATTACGATGAAATGCCCTACGAAAAAATGAGCAAGGTTTTAGAAACAAGTGAAGGTGCATTAAAAGCAAGTTATCATCACGCAGTGAAAAAAATAGAAGATTTTATATTGAATAGTTAAACTTTAAGGCAAAAAAGCAGTCTGATTAACGTACATGGAAAATAAAATTGACATATTAAATGAGTTAAGGGAATTAAGCCCAACCCTTGCAGCTATAAGTAAAGTGAATGTATTCACTGTTCCTGAAGGTTATTTTGAATATTTAAGTGATGATATTTTGCAGGGAATAAATATCGAAAATGGCTTATCAGGTAATAATGTTGTTACTCTACAGGCTGATGTACCAACCGGATATTTTGACGGACTTGCAAACTCAATTTTAAATAAAATTAAAGCACAGGATAATGAAGATGCATCAACTGAAATAAGAGCATTGTCGCCTATGTTGTACAGCATTCAAAACGAAAATGTTTTTGAAGCGCCACGTGGTTATTTTACTAATCTTACAGAGGAAGTTTTAGATAAAGTAAAACCTCAACCTAAGGTTGTTAAAATGCAAAGGCGCAGCAGCAGTTTCTTTAAATATGCTGTGGCAGCGGTTTTTACAGGCATAATGGCTTTAGGTGTTTTTAATTTTAAGGGAAGTAGCACCAACGATGTTGTTTTGCCGGATTATGTTTCTGCTGGGTTAAAAGTTGAGAATATTGATTTAGAACTTGCTAAAATTTCGAACGACGATATTATAAAATATCTCGAAGAAAGCGGTACCGATGTAAAAGCCGCTTTGGTTGCCAATAGTACCGATGAAAATGAATTACCATCGCAAGAAGATTATTTGCTTGATGAAAAAACGCTTGATAAATACCTGAATAGTATTAACCTTGATGATTTAAAAAACTAAACACAAAAATGAAAAAATATTTACTAATATGTACACTTTTTCTTGGCAGTTTTTCTATGGCTTTTGCCCAGGATAATCAACCTGATGTAAACAAACAGGAAAGAATAAAGGCACTATATGTTGCCTATGTAACGGAGCAGTTGGCCTTAACACCAGATGAAGCACAAAAATTTTGGCCATTGCATACCCAGTTTGAAAACGATTTAAGAGCTGTAGGTAAAGATTTGCCAGAACTTGAGAAACAACAGGCACGGCTGAATATTAAAAAGAAATATCAAGATGGGTTTACCAAAATAGTTGGTGCTCCCCGTTGCGAACGTTTCTTTGTTATGGGCGACGCCTTTAGAAAAAAGCTAGTTGATCGGATGCAAAAGCAGCGAAATAACCCGCAACAACGTCCTAATAACAGGCGTAATAGATAAATTGACAGTTCAATAAAACAAACAAGCTCCCATTTTTAGTATTTACTTAAAATGGGAGTTTTTTTATGTCGCAGCTCAGGTTTTAGGGCTTTTTGCGGTAAAATAGCACTAACAGTAATTTTTTTCAATTTGAGTCTCTCCTTTTTTGCCATTCCGCCCCTGTTTCCCTACCTTTGCAGCCTGAAAAAAAGGCCTTTCAAAAAATAATATCAATTTACAATTATGGTAGAAATTAAACCAGATGAAATTTCAGCAATTCTTCGCCAGCAATTAAGCAATTTTAACGCAGGTGCAAGTTTAGAAGAAGTTGGAACAGTTTTACAAGTGGGTGATGGTATTGCCCGCGTTTACGGATTGAACAATGTTCGTTCTGGTGAACTGGTAGAGTTTGATAATGGCGTAAAAGCAATTGCCCTTAACCTGGAAGAAGATAATGTGGGTGTGGTATTGATGGGTGATAGCACCGAAATTAAAGAAGGAGATAAAGTTAAACGTACCGGTCAAATCGCTTCTATTAAAGTAGGAGAGGGAATGTGCGGCCGTGTTATTAATACTTTGGGCGAACCAATCGATGGTAAAGGTCCTTTAAAAGGCGAATTATACGAAATGCCGTTGGAGCGCAAGGCGCCGGGTGTAATTTTTCGTGAGCCTGTAAAAGAGCCATTGCAAACTGGTATTAAAGCTATTGATGCGATGATTCCTATTGGTCGTGGACAACGTGAGTTAATCATTGGTGACCGTCAGACTGGTAAAACAGCTATCGCTATTGATACCATCATCAACCAAAAAGAATTTTATGCAGCCGGCAAGCCGGTTTATTGTATATATGTTGCCATTGGTCAGAAAGCTTCTACCATTGCAGGTATCATGAAAACTTTGGAAGAGTATGGTGCTATGGAATACACAACAATTGTTGCGGCTTCTGCATCTGACCCTGCTCCTTTACAGTTCTACGCACCATTTGCGGGAGCTGCAATAGGTGAGTTCTTCCGTGATACCGGTCGCCCGGCTTTAATCATTTATGATGATTTAAGTAAGCAGGCGGTGGCTTATCGTGAGGTTTCTTTGTTACTTCGTCGTCCGCCAGGGCGTGAAGCTTACCCGGGTGATGTATTTTATTTGCATAGCCGTTTATTAGAAAGAGCTGCAAAGGTTGTTTCTAAAGATGAAATTGCTGCGCAGATGAATGACTTGCCGGAATCAATCAGGCATTTGGTAAAAGGCGGAGGTTCTTTAACAGCCTTGCCAATTATTGAAACACAGGCGGGTGACGTATCTGCCTATATTCCTACAAACGTAATCTCCATTACCGACGGACAGATATTCTTAGAGGGTAACTTGTTTAATGCTGGTATTCGTCCGGCAATTAACGTGGGTATTTCTGTAAGTCGTGTGGGTGGTAATGCGCAAATTAAATCAATGAAAAAAGTGGCTGGTACACTTAAATTAGATCAGGCGCAATACCGTGAGTTAGAAGCCTTTTCTAAATTTGGTGGAGATTTAGATGCTGCTACTAAATATGTAATTGATAAGGGTGCTAGAAACGTGGAAATCCTTAAGCAGTTGCAATACTCGCCTATGTCTGTAGAAAAGCAGGTAGCTATGATTTATTTAGGAACGCAAGCTTTGCTAAGAGATGTTGCCGTAAAGAATGTAAAAGCATTTGAAGAGCATTTTTTAATGGAACTTGAAAACAAACATCCTGAAACATTAGCCGAATTTAAAAAAGGTAATTTAAGTGATGATGGTATTGCCAAGATAACAGAACTGGCAAAAGGATTAGCACCTCAATACAAATAAAAGCGCTTGACATATTATTCAAAAGCTTCTCTTAATGAGAAGCTTTTTTTTGTGGTTTATTGTGCAGATTAAACGATTTTGATTTATAAAATAGTCTGCGGTGGATTGATGAGTATAGCATAGAGTATATCCCCAAATTCTTCGGGACAAGAATACTCGCTTGTAACAATTTTACGTTTATAAAAAAAGTAGTTGGCTTACGTAGAATTTCCCGTCGATGCTATTTCCTCAACGTAAAAATAACCCCTTTTAGCTTTGATTATGAATCCTTTATCGAAAGAGTTGCACCGTTCCACTTTTATTTAAGTCTTTTGCAGATATAATTTTCAAAGCAAATAAAATAAAACTCATTTGTTGTCGTTATTGTACTACATCGGAAGTTATCAAACATTCAATATTCCAAAAAAAACAATGAAAAACTTTACAAAGCAAGGTCAAATGCGGCCATTATTCAAACCTGCTATCTTTTTTAAAACCCTGACAACAATTTGCGGTTTATTTTTATTCACTTTTGCGAGTGCGCAAATTTCTGGAACTGTATTCCGTGATTATAACAGAAATGGTGTAAAAAACAACTCGGCAACGTTTAATGAGTCCTTTGTACAGGGTATTACAGTCAAGGCATTTAACAGCCTTAATGTTCAACTCGGTACTACAAAAACAACGAATGCTTCCGGAGCATATTCGTTTACAGTTGCGGAAATCCCTGCAACCACAGCGGTTCGGATAGAATTTGGCGGATTGGGAACAGAGGATTTCTCAAGCAGTAACGGTACGGGTAACGGCACCAATATACAGTTTGCAACCGCACCAAATGCTGCCACAAACTATGCAGTTAATGCTACCGAGGATTATTGGGATAACATTGGACAAACCAATCCTAAACTTTTAGCTATTGTTTATGCTCATGGAGATATTAATCATACAAATTCGGCAAACACAACTTTTGGTATTGTACAAATTGCTAACAATACTACCGGTAGTACACCCACTGTTGTAAATGTGGCAACACAGGCACAGGTAGGTTCTTTATGGGGAATGGGTGTGCAAAAAACACATAACCGTTTTTTCTTCGGAAGCTTTTTAAAACGCCATACAGGCTTCGGTCCAAAAGGCGTTGGCGGCGTATATATGGCAACGCTGTCGGGTGCTAATTATGCTTTAGCTGGTAGTTTTACTTTGCAGGGAGTTACTCCTTCAAATAGCGGTACTGCGTTGGATATGGGTTCTGTGAACAGAGTATCTACACCTAATACAAGTGATTATTACCTTGCAACAGGTTCTGATGCGGCTGGCAAAGACCTTGATGCTTTTGGAAAAGCTTGTAAAGTGGGTTTTGGCGCAGTGGAGGTTGATGATAAAAATCAACAACTGATACTGGTTAATTTAAATCAAAGGAGACTTGTAACTGTAGATATTTCAGGTACTACGGCTTCGTTAAACAATGCGTCAACGGCAACGCTTGGGCCGCTTACCAAAGCATATGATATTTTAACTTTACCAGGCGTGCCTTCTTGTGTAAGTGGGCAACTTCGTCCTTTTGCATTAAAAATTTATAAAGGCCGTGGTTATCTGGGAGCCGTTTGTGATGCTTCTGCTACCCCTCGAGATTCTACAAATCTGGCAGGATATATTTTAAGTTTTGATCCTGCCAATATTGCGGCTGGTTTTACCAACGAAATAACATTAAATCTTAATTATCGTACTTCAACAAGCAATGGTAACACCAACAGATGGCATTCATGGGCCGATGTTTGGACCGATGTAAAATCAAGTGGATTATACAGATACCCAGAACCGCTTATCAGCGATATTGAGTTTGATGAAAACGGCGGGTTAAATATTTCAATTACTGATCGTTTTGGCCATCAAATGGGTGTTAGCCAAACAATACCCGTAGCCGGTTCGGCAACTGTAGTTGGCGAAACCCGTATATCGGGCGATTTGTTACATGCATGCAGGGTTGGTGCCAGCTGGGTTATGGAAGGTGCCGCAGGATCATGTACTCCTGTTAATAATATAGATAATACCGATGGTTATGGTGATGGGCAAGCTGTTGGTGTATATGAATATTATGATGATGAATCTGGCGATAATACCACAGGTGAATATACTCAAGGCGCTATGGCGAAATTAATGGGTACAAATCAACTTGTGCAAACAATGGTTGATCCCACACCGGCACCCGGTACAACAGGACAGCCTTATTGGTATACAGCAGGAATGCACTGGTATGACGTTAACACAGGCGGCTGGAATAACTGGACATCCCTATACGATGGTGATAATACAGCAGGAGGTTTTATGAAAGGAAATGGCTTGGGTGACATAGAATTTATAACCACACCCCAGCCTATTCAAATCGGTAACCGTGTATGGGTAGATACCAACGGTAATGGCATACAAGACGCCGGAGAAACTACAACTGTTGTTACAGGAACCACTGTTACATTACGCAGCCCAGGTATTGATGGCATTTATAATACTGCCGATGATCAAACCTGGACCACTACTACCGATGCAACCGGCAATTATTATTTTAGTGCTTTAAGCAGTGCCGATAATAGAAAACCAGCAGCTTGGGCTGGTGTAGGCAACACTATATTGCCGGGATATAACTACCGGATTGAAATTGCAATACCTGCAGGTTATCAGGTTACAAAATCCGATGCAGCCAATAATTCTTTTGATAACATAGATAATGATGCAACAGTTAGTGCAAGCGGTACGATCGCTTACGTAACATTCAATACCTCTAATGTAAACCACAGTTTCGATTTTGGTTTTAAACCCTTAGCCAGCATTGGCGATAAAGTTTGGTTAGATAATGGCGTTGGCGGCGGTACAGCAGCCGACGGTTTACAAAACGGAACTGAACCCGGCGTAGCAGGCATCACTGTATCCTTATACAATAATGCCGGAACCTTTATCGGCTCAACCATAACCGATGCTTTTGGCAATTATCTGTTTGATAATTTAGCTGCAGGTAACTACACAGTAGGGTTTACCTTACCGGCAAACTATACTTTTACCACGCAAACCAATTCAGCAGACGATGGCAATACCACAGGAGTAGGAGCAACAGCCACATCCATTAATGGCAGTGATGCAAATGCAACAACTGGTAAAACTTATTTAATTACATTAACTGCGGGTGAAAACAACCGTAATATAGACGCTGGTATTATTTTCAATAATTCAACAGCCGTAACACAAAGCATAGGCGATAAAGTATGGCTAGATAATGGCACTGGTGGCGGCACAGCAGCCGATGGTATTCAAAACGGAACCGAGCCAGGCGTTAGCGGTGTAAATGTAACGTTATACAATTCATCTGGCATAGCCATAGCAGCTACCAAAACAGATGCTAAAGGTAATTATTTATTTAGCAATGTGCCCACAGGCAACTACACAGTAGGTTTCAGTCTGCCATCAGGTTTTGTTTTCAGCCCTAATAACGGCGCAGTAAGTAATGCTACCAACAGCGATGCAAATTTAACCACCGGCCGCACAGCAACAATTACTGTAGCGAGTGGTAATAATATAACTTATGTAGATGCAGGTATTTATGCACAAGCTACCACAAAAGCCAGCCTTGGCGACAGAGTTTGGGAAGATGTAAACCATAATGGTTTGCAGGATGCCAACGAACCAGGTATTGGCGGTGTAACTGTAAATTTATATCAGGGTGCAACACTCGTGGCAACTACAACAACAGACCCTTTTGGATATTACATGTTTACCAATCTTGACCCGGCCACTTACCAGGTAGAGTTTATTAAACCAATCGGTTATACCATTAGCCCGCAAAGAGTAAGCGGCGTAGCCAGTGCAACGGACAGCGATCCATCAGCGGTAACCGGCAGAACATTAGACATTGGTTTAGTGGCAGGCAACAGAAATACAGCTACCGATGCAGGTATGTACAAAACAGCACCAGCAGGCACATTAAGGCTGGGCGATAAAGTATTTAACGATTATAATAAAGATGGTATTCAAACTGCCAACGAACCCGGTGTACCAGGCATTACTGTAGCGCTTTATCAAAACGGAGCAGATGGTTTACCAGGCACATTAGATGATGTACTTGTAGCAACTACGTTTACTGATGTAGATGGCTTATATACTTTTGTAAACCTTGCAGCTTCAACAGGAGCAAGCACTAATTACAATGTACAGTACAGTAACCTGCCTTCAGGTTTTGTATTTTCTCCTGCAACTGTAGCAGCAGGTACAACTGCCACAGATAGTAATCCATTAAGTAATGGCAGAACAGGCAGTATAAATTTAATCGCAAACGATTTTACTTTAGATGCAGGTGTAACCACCGGTATTCCGGCAGGCAAAGGAAGCCTTGGCGATAAAGTATTCTATGATTTAAATAGCAACGGTGTACAGGAAGCAGGAGAGCTTGGTGTGGCAAACGTAACCGTTACCTTACAAAAAGACATAAACGGAGATGGTATTTATTCCGGCGTAGCCGAAACCGCTTTTGCAACAACTACCACTAATGCAACAGGCCAATATATGTTTGGCGGTTTAGATGCAGGAAGTTACAGAGTAGTGTTCAGCAATATGCCAACAGGCTATGTAATTGCGCCAAAAAATGCAGCAGCTGCTACTTTTGAAACAGACAGCGATGGCGACAATGCAGGCACCACTATAACAGGCGTAACAACATCAACAACCGGCACCTATGTACTGGCAGATGGGGAAGATAATTTATCAGTTGATTTAGGCATTATACAACCAGCCAGCAGAAACACTTTAGGTGATTTTGTGTGGAACGATAAAAACGGCGATGGTTTACAAAGCGTAGGCGAACCAGGCTTACAGGGAGTAATGGTTACTTTATACAATAATGCAGGAACTGCAATTGCTTATACCGTAACCGATGCTAACGGATTGTATTTATTTACTGGCGTTGCAGATGGTACTTATAGCGTAGGCTTCAGCAATCAACCTGCAGGTTTTGATTTTACAGGCAAATCAGTATCTAATGATTTAACGGGAAGTGATGCCGATATTTTATCAGGCAGAACAGCCAACGTAACGCTTACTTACGCAAGTGGCGGCACGCTAAGAGATAACCGCAGCCTTGATGCTGGTTTTATTAGCACACGAGCATCGTTAGGTAATTATGTTTGGTTAGATGCCAATAGCGATGGTGTGCAAGATGCAACAGAAAAAGGGATTGCCGGAGTAACAGTAACCTTATATGCCAGCGATGGCACAACAGTTTTAGCTAGCTGCATTACAGACCAGAATGGCAAATATTACTTCAGCAATTTGCCTGCAGCTTCTTATGTAGTAGGTTTTGGAACTACCCCATCTAACCTTCAGTTTACACAACAGAATAGCCCTGGCGATAACGGAAATAATACAAACAGCGATGCAGACCTAATCACGGGCAAATCAAGCGTAATTGTATTAAGTGCCGGTGAAGTAGACGAAACCATTGATGCAGGAATAAGAGGCCTACCAGTAGCAACAGTAGGCGATTATATCTGGGCAGATATAAACTCGGATGGAATACAGGATGCGAATGAGCCAGGCATTGCGGGAATGCTTGTTACCTTATTTAACTCATTGAACCAGCCAATAGGTTCAGCAATAACAGATGGTAACGGCAAGTATTTAATAACCAATGTACCTCCAGGCACGGGCTATTACATTGTGGTAGGTAATTTACCAACCAACCCATCGGGTATACAACCGAGTCCAACTACACAAGGCGGCGCAGGCGGTACAACTACCAGTCACATCAATGCGTCAGCCATCTCTAATACATTTAATGTAAATGCCGGGGATAATATAACCAACATTGATGCCGGTATAAAAGATTACGCATTAGGAGCAATACTTCCACTACAATCTTTAGTTGCCAGTGCAACACTAAACGGATCAACAGCAAACATTAGCTGGATTTCTAAAAATGAAATCAACACTAATAAGTTTATCGTTGAGAGAAGTATTGATAACAGAACTTTTACAGCAGTTGGTGAAAAAGCAGCAGCAGGTACATATTCAGGAACGAGCAATTATGCTTTGCCAGATAACATCAGTTCTTTAATAAACAACACTGTTATTTATTATCGAATTAAAGCTGTTGATAATGATGGTGCCTTTTCGTACTCCAATGTAGTAGTGGTGCGTTTAGATAGCAAAGCAACAGTTAGCGTTTGGCCAAATCCATTTGTGAAAGATGTAACAATATCAATCACCAGCAAGACAGCCACAATGCTAAACCTACGTGTACTTGATTATGCCGGTAAAACGCTGGTTGTAAAACAATACCAGCTTAGCAGGGGAATTAACCAGTTATATCTTGAAAACATGAGCGCATTATCACCGGGAATGTACATATTGGAAATGACAGATGAAACAGGCTCGATTGATACTAACGAAAGATTGATAAAACAATAATAAAATTCAGCATGTAATAAAACGGCTTCTCAATTTGAGAAGTCGTTTTTTATTTAATAAAATTCCATTTTTTATCTTCATCAGCATACCGGAAACGATATAAACTTTCCTGCTTTTCAGTTGGTGCAGTAAGGTTGTAATTAAACTCCACGGCATAAACCATCATGTCGCCGTTTTTATCAAACCTTATACGTCTTGCTTTATCATCGCCCCGTGGGCCAAGCATATCAAGCGAAATATCTTTTTGAACATTGCCGGAAAATTTGCCAGCCTTTGTTAATTTGATAGAATAAATATCTGACGAAACTGCGCTTCCAATGTACAGTCTTTTTTCGCCGGTAATACCGCAAACACATAAGGCAACAGCATCTTTACCCAACAGTTTATCAGTAATTTTTCCGGTTGTTGCATCAACGGCAAAAATAATTCCATTTTCTTTTTGTTTGGTTGATCCGGCAACGGTGCAGGTATACAATTGTTTGGCGCTACAATCATAATAAATGCCGAGCAGGCCAAAAGGATTTGTAGTTTCTGCTGTTATATTTACCGGTAAAACAGCGAATGGTTTCATTTCGCCGGTTGTACTTTCTACTTTATAAATGGTATTCTGTTTTTCAACCGGGTTGTCTAACATATTAACAACCGGTACGGGAATTGTATAAACGTTACCATTTTCATCGGTAGTTATAGAGCCCATAAAACCAAAAGAAGACCAGCTTAGATGTTGCCATGTTTTTCTACCGGCTGTATCAGTATTGTTTTCGGGGAATTGTACAAGAACTAAACCTTTTGTACGTTTCTCCGATGTTGATAAAGCGCTTCTTTTTATATTAAGGCCTGTTGTACCAAAAAACTGTGGCTGGCGCTGGCATGGTACAATTCCAATCTGGTACACTTCGTCCATGTCTATTTTTTCTTCGCAGCCGGCAAAACAACTGCTAAGCAAAACAAGTGCTATGTATGAAAATCGCCTCATCAGTTTTTATTATTTATTTACAGGAATAAACATGGGCCCGCTAAAGCAAGGATAGGTATGCGTTTTGTAAACACCATTTTCCAGGTAGCGTTCTGCCCAGCAATATTCCCTGCCTTTGGTATCATCATTTCTTAGTTGAGCTACGTACCAAAAAACAAGTTGCGAATTTTGAATATTCTCCGGTTTCGGCTCAATAAATTTTTCAGGGCCTTGCTTGTAATCTGTATTGCAGCATGGGCCAATGGTAACCAAATCGGTTTCGCCTTCATCCTTATCAGCATGTAATTTAGTTATGTACACATAAGCGTTATCGCCTCTGCCACCATCTTTAAATTGCCCATTGCCAGGCTCTACAAAAAAACCATTACCTGTAGCATCTGTAATTTTATATTGATAACCTTCGGGTGTATAAATTGTTTGTGCATCCTGCAAACGCCATTGTTCAATATTCCAGTTTTGCCAATCGGCACTTTTCCATTCGCTGAAATTATTTTGATTGCCGGCGAATGAAATTCTGGAAACAGGCCTGTAAGTGCCGTTATTGCCACATCCGCGGCCAAGGCTTGCAGCGCTTACCCTAAAGCGGCCATCGGTATAAAACTCGTACCGCTGCACATAATTATAGTTGCAGGCCATTGGCCACTGTTCGCTTTTAAAAGATTGCTCCAGCACAAAACCGCCACCTTCAGCCAACTCACTTATTTTGGGTTCGCTAACGGCAACAACGGCAGCCTGGCTATATTCCGGGCAGCCAACGGCATCACTATAACCAAATCCATCGGTACCGCTGTAATTTACATGCCAGTCAACAAGTTTTGCATTGTTGATGATGAGTTTGTTTTTAAAATATACTTCGCTAATACGTAAACCATCGCTGCTGGTAATCACATAATTCATCTTCCAGCCAATTTTATCAATAGATTTTACCTGTTTGCAATTACATTCCATAATTTTATCAAACAGTAATTTTCTTTCGCTGATGCGTTCTGCAGTTTCTGGTTTGCCAACATTTGTCCACCTAACACCAACGAGTTTTAAATCGGTTAAATCAACTATTGCCCACAGGGCTTTATCATCTTTAATAAAAGTAGGTGCAACACACAAGTGCATACTGCGTTCGCATTTTGTTCTGTTTAAAGATGTTTTGGTAGCAGCCATCAGTGCATCTTTTTCGCCTGGTTTAAAACCTAAGGCTTTTATAACATCAGGCGAATTAACCGCAATCTGCAAAGCAAGGTCTGTAAGATTTATATTAATGTCGGGTTGTGATTGGGGATAGTTATTTACAGAAATTATTTTTTTTGAACTTATATCAACCAACGCAACTGTAGTTAAGTTTAAGGCATAATTATACATTTCTACCCGGTACACATTTTTATTGTCGTAACCTTTTGGTATTTCCTGCGGGCGTGCATTATACACGTTGAAAATTTCATTTAAGAATGGTTGCTTACTTTTTGGGTCTAATATATTTGTGCGGAATTGTTCATCTTTCAAAGCCACATCTTGTGCAACAGATTGAATTGAGTCAGCGTTGTTTAATAATAATACAGGAATTTCCTGACTTAGCGCCTCCTTAATAATTGCCATTCTTTGCTCAATTACAGGTATTTTCAGCATGCTGTCATTTTCTGAAATTACAGCACTGCTGGCATAATTTGTTTTGGAATCGGATGGAGTTGAAGCCTGGTTATTACAACTGTTAACAGCTACAAAAAATAAGATAATGGCAATATATCTAAGCATAATAAAAATTAGAAACCAAAAATACCTATTTATTAATTAAGTTAAATGGGTTTTGAAAAGCGGGATTAGTGAGCACCGTTGAATCAGATAAACTGTACAAAAAATCAACGAGTTGTTTTTTTTGAGTGTTAGTAATGGCAAAGCTGCTAATCCTTTTATCTTTTAAAGTATTTCTACTGCCGTCTCCGGATAGTGTACCAGCCTCAATTTTTCTTCCTCCCGTGGCATACATATCAATTACTTCGCTTAAAGTATTTATACTTCCATCGTGCATATAGGGCGCAGTTATTCCAACATTTCTTAATGACGGCACTTTAAACTTTCCATCATCGTTTTTCTTATTTGTAACAGATACGAGTCCGTTATCATCAGCAGGATAAATATTTTTGTTTAACAGATTGTATAAGCCTGTATTGAAATAAATACTGTCAATATTTTTTGTAAGGGTGGCAGTTGTAAAATCTTTTCCTGCATGGCAGGAAGAACAATTAAGCCTTTTAGAAAAAAACAATTGCAATCCTGCTTTTGCAGATAAACTTAACGCATTGCTATCCCCAGCAATAAATTTATCGTAAGGGGAGTTATAGGATTGAATACTTGCAGTAAAAGCAGCAATTGATTGTATAATATTTGAAAACTGAAAAGGATTTTTATCATTTATAAATGCCAAAGCAAACTGCTTTTTATAAAAGCTATCTGCTTTTAATTTTTCTAAAATTGCCTGCTCATTTCCTTTAGCACCAAGCTCAACTGGTGTTTCATTAAAAAGCGGACGCTCATGTTGTTTCTCCAAACTAGTTACAGTTGGGTTTGCCCAATCGAAATAACGCATAAAAACGCTGTTTACTAATGAAGGAGCGTTGTGCTTTACATTTTCTCCACCGGCGGTAATGCTGTTACGGTAACCATCGGTAAATGCAAATTTTGGGTCGTGGCAGCTTCCACAGCTTTTGGTGCTATTGAAGGAGAGGCGTGTATCAAAAAAAAGATATCTGCCTAGTTCAATTTTAACTTTTAAATTATCAGGTTTTATTTTTGCAGGCAGGTTGCATCTGTTAATAAAAAATGAAAAGCTTAACAGCAAAATACCTGTTAGTAAAACTGTAAAAGCTTTTTTAACACCCATAATGCAATGATATTATTTTTTACCCAAATAAATTATTCGATGTTTGTAATCGTCTTATATTAATGTCTTGCCGAAATGGCATAAAAACTCATTTGGCGTGCTGTTTGCACTTTTATAATCAAAATAAAATTTTAACAAAATGACATTTGGAATTATAGCCGTTTCAATAATTTTTATGCTGATTGGCATGGTTGTGCAATACCGGTTAAAAAGCAAATTTGCTGAATATACTAAAGTGCCTACTAGCAGTGGTTTAAGCGGAAAGGAAGTGGCGGAAAAAATGCTTCGGGATAATGGCATCTACGATGTTCAGGTAATTTCTGTTGATGGATTTTTAAGTGACCATTACAACCCTGCAAATAAAACTGTAAACCTAAGTCCGGATGTGTATTCAGGCACCAACGTTTCTGCTGCCGCAGTGGCAGCCCACGAATGTGGGCATGCTGTACAACACGCCACTGCCTACTCCATGTTAACATTAAGAAGTAAACTGGTACCAGCAGTAAATATCAGCAGCCAATTATCTCAATGGATAATAATTATCGGCTTGGGCTTTTTAGGTTTTGGCGGTGGTAATCCTACTGTGTTGCTGATAGGCATTATTTTGTTTGCTGTAACTACTTTATTTACCATAATAACTTTACCTGTTGAGTTTGATGCATCTGCACGTGCGTTAAAATGGCTCGATGGTGCACGCATTACAACCTCTGCAGAGCACGAAAAAGCCAAGGATGCATTAAAGTGGGCTGCACTTACTTATGTTGTAGCTGCCTTGGCGTCAATTGCTATGCTGGTGCAATACTTATTAATTTACCAAAGCCGGAGCAGGGACTAATAGTTCATTGGTTCGGCCACGCTTAAACGTAATAAAACCGTCTTTAATCGTTGTATATTTAT
Source organism: Chitinophagales bacterium (assembly GCA_038216775.1). Classification (GTDB taxonomy): domain Bacteria; phylum Bacteroidota; class Bacteroidia; order Chitinophagales; family Chitinophagaceae; genus Ferruginibacter. The sequence continues at coordinate 1,853 of JBBQPX010000013.1, read as the reverse complement.
AACTTACCGATAAAAAGAGAGCCTTTTTGATAAAAAGGCTCTCTTTGCTTTTCTGTAACCCGGTTTTTCATAAAGTAATACCATCTTGATTTTAAACACTTATTAGTATATTTATTTTTAGATAATTTACATAAAATGAACAAAATATTAATTGTTGATGATAATCAGGTGATCAGGCTGATGCTATCGGAAATGCTAAAAAAAATTGATAATGTAGAGATTGTAGGCGAGTGTGAATCGGCTATTGACGCAAAATCATTTTTAAGTAAAAATGAAGTTGATATTTTAATGCTTGATGTTGAAATGCCCGGCATGACAGGCTTGGAGCTGTTGAAGCTGCTGCCAGTAAGGCCTGTTACTATTTTAATTACAGCAAAAGCAGGCTATGCAGTTGAAGCTTTCGAACTTAATGTTATTGATTACCTGGTAAAACCACTTTCTATTTCAAGGGTAATGCTGGCCGTGCAAAAAGCAAAGGAACTACTGCTGGTGAAAAACACACAAGTAAATGACATTAACCCCGATCAAATTTTTATTAAAGACAATAAAATAATACGTAAGGTGTTAATCAAAGAAATACTGTGGTTAGAATCAAAGGGCGATTATGTTAAAATCAAAACAATAGATAATCAGTATATCATACATTCTACCCTAAAACATATGGAAGAGAAGTTACCTACGGCAGAATTTGTGCGTATTCACCGGGGTTATGTTATTCCGGTTTCTAAGATTGATTATATAGAAGATGGCGTAGCATTTATAATGGGAACACCGTTGCCCGTTTCTGAAACATACAAAAACGAATTGTTGAAAAGACTTCAGCTGATTTAATTAAAAATGAAAGCACGCAGAGGATATTATATCTGGATACTATCACTAACAGTAGCATTGATGCTGTTGATTTTGGGTGCGCAGGTATTAACCATACGTAACATTAACGGACTAAAAAAAGGTAATCAAGAGGCTGCTGTAACTTTCACCATCAATAACCGCCTGCAGCAAATTGTAAATACATCAGCAACGCTGCAAACCAGAGTTTTAAAACAGAAAATAGATACTGCAAATATTAAGGCCATAAACGACTCGCTTGCAGTAATGGGTTACAATGCATCTGTACTGGAAAAGCTAAATGTAGATACAGCCACAAAAATAAACTTTGTAAAGCTGAATGCACTTGTTAACAGCCAGCTTAGTCTTAGTTTTAAAATATTGGACGAAGTTGAATCTCCCAACGAAAGTTTAAAAAAAGCTTACGTTGAGGAAATGAATGGTAAAAATTTGGGTGATAGTATTTACCTGACAGCTATTGATATTGAAAAAGGTTTAGAGGCTAAATTGAAAAAGACTTTCGAACAAAACACTATAGCTTCTCAAAAAATATCAACCCTTAATAAGTTATTTGCATTAGTTGCTATTGCAGCTATTTTAATACTTGGTACAATTATCATAAACCGCCATGTACGGCAGGTAAGTTTAATAAAGGCGCTTGAGCAGGCAAACGAAGAAGTAAAAAAATCGGCGATGATAAAGGAACAGTTTCTTGCCAATATGAGCCATGAAATACGCACGCCTTTAAATGCAATAAAGGGTTTTAGCAGGTTAATACAGGAAACACCTTTAAATGAAGAGCAGCAGAAATTTTCAGAAATAATTGAGCAGTCGAGCAACAACCTTTTGAGCCTGGTAAATGATATACTGGATATATCTAAAATTGAAGCTGGTAAAATGGAAGTGGAGCAAAAAGAATTTGAGCTTAAGCGGATGTTGCAAACGTTGGAATCTATGTTTATGAACACAGCGAAAGAAAAGCAACTGGATTTTAAATGGCTTATTGAAGAGGAAGTGCCGAAGTT
>JBBQPX010000012.1:0-17857 GCA_038216775.1 Chitinophagales bacterium | reverse complement strand
TTACGCCGGGTGCGTGATTTTGCACAGGTGATAGGTAATGGTGTTATTGATTTGGGAATTACGGAACACTCCCTAAGAGCATTAAATGTAGATAAGCATGGCCTTGATGAAATGGACAACAGGATACTGAACACTATTATTGATAAATTTAAAGGCGGTCCTGTAGGTATTACTACCATTGCAACCGCCGTTGGCGAAGAAGTAGGAACATTAGAAGAAGTGTATGAGCCATTCCTTATTCAGGAAGGTTTTTTACAACGCACTGCCCGTGGAAGAGAGGCTACAGCAAAGGCTTACGAGCATTTGGGGAAGAAGTCGAGTTTTGGAGGAGGTGAGAATTTGCTGTTTGCTGATATTAAGTAAATCAGATTAAATTCATAATAAAAATGCCGCTTTTCAGCGGCATTTTTAATTTATTATAAAGTTGTAATTACTCTGTAACAACTAATCTGAAGCCATTGCCATGAATATTTACAATTTCAATTTTATCATCTTCTCTTAAATATTTACGCAATTTGGCTATGTACACATCCATGCTGCGGCCATTAAAGTAAGTATCACTTCCCCATATTTTTTTCAAAGCAATCTCACGACTAAGCAAATCATTTTTGTATTCGCTAAGCATTTTCAACAGTTCATTTTCTTTAGGCGAAAGTGTTTGTGTTTTACCATCAATAATCAACTCACGCAGGCGTGGATTAAAATGGTATTTGCCCAAATCGAATTCTGCATTTACTTCTTCACGATGTAACTCCTCATTGCGTTTTAAAATTGCTTTTATTTTAAGCAACAAAACTTCACTATCAAAAGGTTTGGTGATGTAATCATCTGCGCCAAGCTTATAACCCTGTATTATATCATCCTTCATTGTTTTTGCACTTAAAAAGAACAAAGGCACATCAGGATTTACATCACGTATTTCTTCTGCCAATGTAAAGCCATCCATATTAGGCATCATTACATCAAGCAGGCAAAGGTCAAATTTTTCACGCTGAAATGCAGCAAGCCCAAGCTTACCATCTCTTTCTAAAGTAACATCATAATCATTAAGCTCTAAATAGTTTTTCAGCACCATACCTAGGTTGGTATCGTCTTCGCACAATAAAATTTGGGGTTTAACTGGTTCCATATTTTTTAGGTTTATTACAAATAAAATTTAAATCGAAGTTTATACAGCGAATATAGTGCCTAATTTTTTGTTAAAGGTGGTTTTGTCCGCAGACTTTGCCGATAACGCAGATTCGTTTCATATCTGTTTGCAGCGCCGTTTGCGAAATTTGTGGGACTATTTTTTTAGATATGCTTTGTCAGTAAGGGTTTTCAAAAAAATGATAATATCTTTCTTTTCTTTTTCTGTTAACCCCAAAGGAGTTTTAAGCGCATCATCTATATTAATAGAACTGTTGACAAATTTACCCGGATTATTATAGTATTCTAAAACTTCTTCCAATGTTTTAAACATGCCATTGTGCATGTATGGCGCCGTTACGGCAATGTTGCGAAGGCCTGGAGTTTTAAATTTGCCCAAGTCGCTTTGTTTGTTGGTGAGATTATACAAACCTGCATCATCCAGGTCTTTGCCGTTGTACAAACCAATATTTTTAAATTCATCCGTTGTAAAATCTTCCATTCGGTGGCAATCAAAACACTTTGCTTTATCACCCACAAATAATTCTCTACCCCGTTCTTCCGCTGCAGTAAATTTTCTTTTGTTATTACTCCAGTCGTCAAATTTACTATCTACCGTTTCTAATGTTTGCTCGTATGCGGCAAAGGCTGCTGCAAGGTTTTTGGCGTTGGGTTTTTGTTTAAATATGATCTGAAAAATAGCTTTGTATTCTTTCGATTGGTTTAATCTGTTAACAGCTTCTTCAATTGCCAGCCCCATTTCATCTGGATTTTGAATCGGCATTAAAGATTGTTCTGCCAGCGAAGAAGCCCTGCCATCCCAAAAATAATAAGGTCTGTTTTTCATATTTAAAACAGAAGGCGTATTGCGTTTTGTTAATTTGCCTTCAATACCAATGCTAAAAGCAACAGTATCTGCAAAAGCGTAATTTGGTTTGTGGCAACTTGCGCAGCTTACAGAAGAATCTTTGGAAAGTATTTTTTCGGAGAAAAGTTTTTTTCCTAGCGATGCTTTTGTTTTGATATCAAGATTTTCTTTTTCAAGAAAAGAGCTTCCGATAACCAGTAACAAGCAAACACCAATAAGAGAAAGTATTATCTTTTTCATTACCCCAAATTTACAGGTAACGTACTTAAAAATCTTCATCTACAATTAAATAACTGGTTGTACCTTTCGTAAAATTATATTTCAATGTCAAACAAAGAAGCATTTATACAAGCTATAAACAATGGCTATACATTTAAAGGCGAAGCCGTAAAAATTGGTGCGGCAGTTTTAAATGGAGAGCTGGTGCCCGAAGCGGGCATTTACCTTCCCTTAAAAACCCTTAACCGACATGGGCTTATTGCTGGCGCAACCGGTACGGGCAAAACAAAAACCCTGCAGGTTATCAGCGAATTTTTAAGCGACAACAGTGTGCCGGTTTTGGTAATGGATATTAAAGGCGATTTAAGTGGCATTGCGGCTATGGGCAGTACAAACGCTAAAATTGACGAGCGATATCAGAAGTTAGGTATGGAGTTCAAGCCTGCATTATTTCCTGCTGAACTTTTAACCCTTACAGGACAAAAAGGTGTTCATCTCCGTGCAACGGTAAGTGAATTTGGTCCCATTTTATTAAGTAAAATTTTGGAGTTAAACGATACTCAGGGTGGTGTTGTGGCCATGATTTTTAAATACTGCGATGATAATAAATTGCCGCTACTCGACCTTAAAGATTTTATTAAAGTACTGCAATACATCGGTGACGAAGGCAAAGCAGAAATAGAAAAAACTTACGGTAAAATATCAACCTCATCTACCGGAACTATTTTGCGTAAAGTAATTGAACTGCAACAACAAGGTGCTGATGTTTTTTTTGGTGAAAGAAGTTTTGAAGTAGATGACCTGATGCGTATTGCTGATGATGGACGTGGAATGATAAGTGTGCTGCGTGTTACAGATTTGCAGGATAAACCAAAGTTATTTTCCACCTTTATGCTGCAAATGCTTGCTGAATTATACGCCAGCAGTCCGGAGGAAGGAGATATGGATAAACCAAAACTGGTTATATTTATTGATGAAGCGCATTTGATTTTTAATGAAGCTAGTTCTGCTTTATTGCAGCAGATTGAAACGATTGTAAAACTCATCCGCTCCAAAGGAATTGGTATTTTCTTTTGTACACAAAACCCTATGGATGTTCCTGCAAGCGTGCTATCGCAATTGGGCTTAAAAATTCAACATGCTTTACGTGCGTTTACTGCTGCTGATAGAAAAGTAATTAAGCAAACGGCAGAAAATTATCCTGAAACTGAATTTTATAAAACAGAAGATTTAATAACCCAAATGGGTATCGGCGAAGCATTAATTACCATGCTTAATGAAAAAGGTGTACCTACACCACTTGCCCACACTATGCTATGTGCGCCACGGAGCCGTATGGATGTGCTTACCGATGCAGAAATAGATGCCATAAACGCAAAATCGAGAATGGTTGCTAAATACAATCAAACCGTTGATAGCGAAAGTGCTTACGAAATTTTAACTGCCAAGCTACAGGAAGCTGCTGAAAAAACTGTACAGCAAAATACTACTACAACATCAGGTAAACCTGCCAAAGTAGAACCATCAACTATTGAAAAAATAGTAGACAATACCGTTGTTAAAAGTATGATGCGTACTGCAGGTACTACAATTGTGCGTTCTTTACTTGGTGCTTTAGGTTTGGGTGGACGAAGCAGCAGCTCAAAAAGCAAAGGTTGGTTTAATTAAAAAATCAGTTGAATATTTGCAAGAGCCGGTTATTATGCCGGCTCTTCGTATTTTTACAACATGATAAAACTGCAGCAAATTTTCAGGCATCGGTTCGGCCCTTTGGCCGTTTTAGCATTTATTCTTTTTACGCTTAGTTTTATTACCCGGCTAACGCTTCTCGTAATCAGTTGGGCAAATCTGGAGTTAACGTTTTTGCGTTTAATCGGCTTATTTCTAATTGGATTCTTTTATGATATAGTGGTGTGCAGCTTTTTTGCCATACCAGTTGCATTGTATTGCTGGTTGATGAAAGACAGCTGGTATCAAAAAAAATGGAGCCGTATTCCATTGTTTTTTATCTTTTTTATAATCACCTTAATACTTGTAATAAATGTAGGTGGCGAAATTATTTTTTGGGGCGAATTTAGTGTACGCTATAATTTTATTGCGGTTGATTATCTTGTTTATACCAACGAAGTATTTGGGAATATCTGGGAATCGTATAATGTCCCATTGATAGGTTCTGCTGTTGGTATAGCTGTTATTGCTATTCTTTTTATAGTAAGAAAAAAATTAACTGCTTCGCAGGAAGTGAGTATGCGGTTTGGTAAACGAACTATTTTCTTTTTACTGATTATGTTACTGCCGGTGGCAGGATATTTTTTAAATACCAACCGCCTTAAAAACATCAGCAATAATAATTATGTAAATGAGCTTGGTGGCAATGGTATTTACGAATTTGGTGCCGCCTTCTGGAATAATGAACTGGATTACAATAAATTTTACACGACACAAAACGATACTGCTAATTTTAAAATACTCCGCAACCTTTTGCAGGCTTCCAACGCAACATTTACGTCCAACCAATTAAGCATTGAGCGACAAATAAAAAACGACAGCGCCGAAAAAAAGTGGAATGTGGTACTCATAAGCGTAGAAAGTTATAGCGGCGATTATTTAAAGCGTTTTGGCAATACCGAAAATATAACACCATACTTGGATTCGCTTATTCCACACGGTTTATGGTTCGATAAATTTTACGCATCTGGCACCAGAACTGTACGAGGACTGGAAGCCTTGTCTATGGCTATTCCGCCAACGCCGGGCCAGTCAATTGTGCGCCGTCCGGATAATGATGATATGTTTACCATGGGCAGTGTTTTAAAAGGTAAAGGTTACGATGTAAATTATATTTACGGCGGTAATTCTTTCTTTGATAATATGGGCGATTATTTCAGCGGAAGCGGCTATAAAGTTTTAGATAAAAGAGATATACCCGACAGCATGGTGCACGTTACAACAGCTTGGGGTATAGATGATGAGGCTTCATTTAATTACACCCTTCAACAGTGCGATAAAAGTTTCAGCAGCGGCAAACCATTTTTTAACCACATAATGACGGTTAGTAATCACCGGCCTTATATTTTTCCTGACGGAAGAATTGATCTTCCATCGTCTTTGCAAACTTACCAAGGTGCAGTTAAATACACGGACTACGCCATAAATAAATTTTTAAAAGATGCGCAACAAAAGCCATGGTTTAATAATACTTTATTTGTAATAGTTGCCGACCATTGCGCTAGCAGTGCCGGCAAAACTGATTTGCCGGTAAACCGTTATCATATTCCCTGCATCATTTATGCGCCACAATTAATAAAGCCATCTATTGAGAACCGTTTGGTTAGTCAAATTGATTTGGCTCCAACTATTCTTGGGTTAATGAACCTTAACTACACCAGCCGCTTTATGGGCTATGATATTTACAATATGACTGCCGGCAATGAGCGTGCATTTATTAGTACTTACCAGGATATGGGATACGTAAAAGGAGACAGCCTTGTAATATTATCTCCCCAACAAAAAGTAAAAATGTACAAAGCCGACTTTAAAACCGGCGCAAATACCCTGATTGAAACCAATCCTGCGCTTGTAAATGAAGCAATTTCCTGGTATCAGGGTGCAAGCTTTCTTTATACCACGGGCGGCTACAGAAGTGTAAAATAAGGAAGCGAAATAACTTAATATGTTGATTTTTAAATACTTACAATTAATTAAATATCTGTAAACTTTTTGTTAATGTGCAGGTATTTATACCTGTTTTGCAAAATACTTTATCAAAATGTTGCATAATAGTAAAAACCCCATTATCTTCGTTTCGGTTTTTCATAGGATATTGGATTTTAAAGCGGGACTAGATTTCTATCTTGGTCCCTTTTTTTATTTTATAGCCCCATGTTTTTCGTTGTAATCGCAAGTTTTCCTTCTTTATCTGAATAAATTTTGTTTTCCGCAAGCAGGTAGTTAATCACCTGCCAAATTTTCTCTTTCTTCACCGTTTTAAGACTGTTTAAGATATCGAAAACAGGAATAGGAGAATCTTTAACAAGTTTTGTTATTTGCCCGCTGATACTCTTAAACTCATCTATAGAGATATAGATAACTTTTTCGTTAATACAGTTATCGCAAATACCGCAAGCGTTAATTTTTACATCAGTAAAATACGCGGCAATATGCTGACTTCTGCATCCCGAGGTTTTTGTTACATACCCAATCATAGCATGCACCCGTTCCTCAAAAACCTTTTTGCGTTTAAGGTATTCCGCTGTGTTTACATGATAGTTATCATTATACATCCTGTTTTGCAAAAGTGTAATCTGTGGATTGTCCTTTTGTGCAGCATAGCTGATGATGCCATAGTCGTTCAATTTCTTTAAATCTTTTTTTACAGCATCCACATTCGTCTGCATGAAACCAGCCAGTCTGCTTTCATAAACCGTTGCTGGAAAATCAAAAATGCCTTCATAGGAACGAAGCAATCCTTTAAGCAAAGGTTCTAATGTGGGCTGCTGTTTTTCAAAATCTATAAGTTCTTCTCTGTCGGTTGTAAACACAACTGTAGATGGTTTAAAGAAGACTTCATTATAGCTTAAAATGTCTTCTTGTTCTAAAGCCTTAATGCTGTAGGTGGTTGTTAGTATGTTTAATTTAAATGCTAATGTAAAGGCAGCAATATCAAAATCATAACTTATTCCTTCGCCACTGCCCGCCGGTATTTGCAGGTGATTCATAATACCTGTGTAAACAGCTTTAATCTCTTCTTCCTTAGGAAAACGAATGGCAGACTGCTCCTTTAAATTTTGAAGCTCTTTATTTGTGTACAATAAAACTGCGTAGGCCCTTTTTCCATCTCTGCCTGCCCGTCCGGCTTCCTGATAATAATTTTCCAGGCAATCGGGCACATCGTAATGCACAACAGCACGCACATTCGATTTATCAATGCCCATTCCAAATGCATTGGTACTTACAATAACACGGGTTTTATTTTCTATCCAGCTTTCTTGTTTTTTATTTCGCTGTTCATTATTTAATCCGGCATGGTAATAGTCAGCGCTGATATTATTCAGGCGAATTAAATCTGCAATTTCTCTAGTGTGCTTTCGGCTTTTGCAATAAACAATGGCAGTGCCCGGTACATTTTTAAGTATCTCCAGTAATTTGTTTTGTTTTGATGGAACATTAAAAACACTGTAAGAAAGATTTTTCCGTTCAAAAGATTGCTGAAACCTGCACCAATCATACTGCAAAGCTCCCCCCTTGGGGGGTTGGGGGGGCTTTAATTTATCACAAATATCATCCTGCACAACTTTAGTAGCCGAAGCTGTAAGTGCCAAAACAGGAACGCCGGGAAGCAGTTCCCGCAGATTTGCTATTCTTGTATATGGTGGTCGAAAATCATATCCCCATTGAGAAATACAGTGCGCTTCATCAACGGCCAGCAGATTAATTTTCATGTCATGCACAGCATCTAAAAACAAATCAGTTTCTAAACGCTCTGGAGAAACATACAGGAATTTGTAATTGCCATAAGCAGCATTTTGCAAAGTTTTTTTTATCTCGATAAAACTCATTCCGGAGTAAATGGCTAATGCAGGAATACCTTTTTTCTTCAGACTTTCTACCTGGTCTTTCATTAATGCAATAAGCGGACTTACTACCAAGCAAATGCCTTCTTTAGCCATGGCTGTCACTTGGAAACATATTGATTTACCGCCACCGGTTGGCAGCAAAGCCAGCGTATCTTTCCCATCCAGTACTGCATTAATTATATCTTCCTGCAGCGGACGAAAACTATCATAACCCCAATAATCCTTTAAAATTTCATGAATACTCACCTTTGCAATTTATCGCTTAATTTATACTCTTTTAAAGTATTTTAGCTAACTGAAAAAAAATATGTTGCAATAATGAAATCTTTATTTATTTTTTTTATGTTGTTGGGTGCTTTTATTTCAAATGCACAAAGTACTGGCGGCAACCCAAAAATTAAAGAAGACTTTACTAGCCTCAAGTTGCAGAAGTATCCTCTTGCCAATTTTCCTGATAATGCAAGCCCTGTAAGCGATATAAAAATTATCCAGTTTTTAAGCGATAGTATGAGAATGGGATATTCATACAAAGGGAATAATGCCAGTGTTACAACCCTTAGGGTTACGAAGCCGTTGACTGGTTTTTTACAAGACCTTATTTACAGAATGTATAAAGATGATTTTAAAAAAACAGGAATAAAAATACTGTGGGTATTGAAAGATTTTCGATTGGCTGAAAAGGGAACAGAAAAAACTTATTATGAATATACAAACATACTCGCCGATGCCTACGTTTCAAAAGATGGAGTTTTATATACAAAAGCCTTGTCTATAGATACAGTCATTATAAATTCGGGTACTTCTAATTTCGAAAAAATATACAGCGCTGATTTTGAAAGCATGTTTCGAATGCTAACTAAAAGTACATTACTTATTGCGGATAGTGTTTTAACAAAATCCTTAGAAGCTATAACATTTGAACAGATTATTAAATTAAATGTACCCAAAGAGCTGCCACCTATTTTAAAAGATAATTTTTATGTTGATGGGATATATACAGCTTTCAATCAATTTCTTCAAAATAAACCGTCAATAGAAAACTACAGTGTTTCAGAAACGACTAAAAACTCTTTAAAATTTATCGATAGCATTACTAAAATAGAAATTGATTCAACCAAAATATGGGGCATTTGTAAACAAGGGTTAATTTATAAATATGATGATGGTGACCTCGTTCCAATTGAAAAGCAAGGGAAACAATTTATTATTTCAGATTTTGTTGAGAATACAAATAAATATAATGCTGTTCGTGTTTATAATGCAAACGCAAGGCAGGCGCCACTATTTATGTATTTTGCACCTGCTTCAATCCTTGTTATTAATCCATTGAGATTTTTAAGAAAACGTAAATACGACGAACCTTTGCTTGTAAAAGAAGTTCCAGGCATTGTGGAAAAATCAATGCTGCCTTTAGCTTTTGGTATAAACATGAAAACTGGTGAATTTTCTTTTTAAACTACTTTTTTAAACTTCAACCATAAAGAATTTATCGCAAGCACCACATCACTAAAACCCATAGCCAATGCAGCTAAACCGGGCTGTAATAAACCAACTGCCGCAATAGGTATGGCTACAATGTTGTAAATAAAGGCCCAAAACAAGTTCCCTTTTATTGTTTTAAAAGTGTGTTTACCAAGGCCTAAAGCCAATGGTAAATGCTGAATACCCTTATTCATTAAAACTACTTGTGCACTTTGCACGGCTAATTGTGTGGCATCGCTCATAGATATGCCAATGGTAGCTTTTGCAAGTGCAGGTGCATCATTAACGCCATCGCCAACCATGGCAACAGGGCTTTCATTGTTCAGTTGTTCTACAATAATTAATTTCTCTTCTGGAGTTTTTTCTGCATACACTTTATCAATGCCAAGGGTTGTTGCAATTTTTTGAGTACGTTCCAAAGCATCGCCACTTAATAAAATAGTTTTTATGTTTTTTGAATGGAGATAAGTAATTACTTCCTTTGCCTCAGGTCGTATTTCATCTTCCATATCAAACCAGCCAATGAGCTTATCGTTTTGTAAAAGATAGGCAGTGTGTGTATTATCTTCTGTTTGTGAAGCAGCGGTTTTATAAGAACCAAGCGTGAAATTATTTCCTTCCGTATCTTCTGCTTTCATTCCAAGCCCTTTTACTTCATCAATCTTTTTCCAGTGGATAGGATTGTTTATTTTCCAATCTGCAGTAATAGCTTTTGCAATCGGGTGATTAGAAAATTTTTCTAATGAAAAAACTATTTGTTTAAATTTTTCTTCGCTTAATTCAAGTGATTTAAATTCGGTGACTTTAAAGTTTCCTTTAGTTAGCGTTCCTGTTTTATCGAACACAACGGTGCGTATATCTTTAAATAACTCCAGGCTTCTTGCATTGCGGAACAGGATACCGTTTTTTGCTGCACGCCCCAAGCCAACGGCAATAGCAGCAGGCGTTGCCAAGCCCATGGCACAAGGGCAGCTAATAACCAAAACTGCAATACTCCGCATTAAAGATGCTGTGCCACTAATATCGAAAGCAAAATAATTAATTAAAAAAGTGAGTACGGCAATACCTAAAACAGCGGGCACAAAAATGGCGCTTATTTTATCTGCCAATTGCTGAATGGGCGGCTTTTCGCCCTGCGCTTGTTTTACCAGCGTTAATATATTGCTAAGTACCGTATCTTTTCCTACGGCAGTTACCTGCGCTTTCACCGTACCGTCAGTAACCATGCTGCCGCCAATTAATGCGTCTTTTTTTGTTTTTTGAACTGGTTTGCTTTCACCGGTTAGTAATGCCTCATTAACCGAAACATCTCCCCACAAAATTTTACAATCAATAGGAACTTGTTCACCTGTTTTTATTAAAATGAGGTCACCAACATGCAGCGTTGTATTCTCTACCGGAAAAATAAGCTCTTTGTGCTCTTCATCAAAAGCAATCATATTGGCCATTACTTTTTGCGTAGCGGCCAGTTTCTTTAATTCCCTTTGTGTTGAATCAACCGATTTATGCTCAACCCACTCACCCAAAAATACCAGCGTAATTATTGTTGCTGCTGTTTCGTAAAAAACATAGTCCATGCCCATATTGCCGATGGTGCCAATAAGGCTGTAAACAAATGCCGCAGTTGCGCCTATGGCAATTAAAACATTCATATTGGGTATGCCACTGCGAAGACTTTTAACAGCACTTACACCAAAATAGCTCATGCCAACAAAATATACGGGAAGGCAAATTGCCAATTGAATCCAGGGATTCATTAAAAAATGTATATGCCAAGGCAGCATGTGCAGCATTAGCACCGCAGTAAACGGCAGACAAAAAAGAAAACGTTGAAGGTGATTAGAAAATAATTTCTTACTTTTTACTTTTGAATTTTGACTTTTTAAACCCTCATTCTCGCCTACCACTTGATATCCCAAATTATTAATGCCCTTTGTAAGCTCTTCTTTTGTTTTATTTCCGTTTAACTCAAAGCTCACTTCTCCACCTATAAAATTAACTTTTACATCACTTAGTCCCTCTTTTTTTAAATAGCGGTCAATACTTAAAGCACAGTTTGTGCATGTCATTCCATCTACTTTCCAATCTACTTTTTCCATGTTACAAATTTACCCAAACAAATTTTTGTTTAATTACTAATGAAGGAAAATATCTTTGCAACATGGAGGTAAATTTTACGCTTGATAAAATACAGGAAACTGCGGCAAAATTGGCGGCAGAAACATCAACCTTTAAAGTGTTTGCTTTTCATGGAGAAATGGGAGCAGGCAAAACAACATTTATACACGCATTGTGCGAAGTAATAGGCGTGCAGGATGTAATAAGCAGCCCCACATTTTCCATCATTAACCAATACAGAACTAACAAAGGACAAACGGTTTATCATATGGATTTATATCGTATAAAAGACGAAAACGAAGCCATAAATGCAGGTGTTGAAGATTGCTTTTACTCCGGAGATATTTGCTTTGTAGAGTGGCCGGAAAAAGCGCCGGATATTTTCCCTGATGATACTTTGCATATCTCAATCACATCCGTGAATGAGAATACCCGAAAAATTCAGTATTAATTTGTAATTTGGGGTTCTCTAAAATCTTTAATCAACTTATTATCAATTTAATACCGTGGCAACATCAAAACCTATTGTATCTGGTTCCTTTAGTTACGAAACGCTGGAAGAAACCCTTGATGTTAAACCTAAAGGAGCAGAGTTGCTGATTGGAATTCCCCGGGAAAACTCCTTTAACGAAAATAGGATTGCACTTACGCCAGAAGCAGTTGGTGTAATGCTTGCAAACGGTCACCGGGTTGTAGTTGAAACCAAGGCAGGCGACGGTGCCAGCTACAGCGATAAAGATTACAGCGATGCAGGTGCAAAAATTGCCTACGATAAAAAGGAGGTTTTTGAATGTGATATACTGGTAAAAAGTGCGCCGGTAAGCGAAAGTGAATGCGACTTGTTGAAAACGAATCAATACATTATTTCTCCAATCCATATGGCCGTTATGAAGCGTGAGATTCTGCAGCGCATGATGGAGAAAAAAATTACGGCTTTAAGTTTTGAAAATTTAAAAGACGACACCGGCCATAATCCGATAGTGCGGAGTATGAGTGAAATTGCGGGCAGTGCTGTTATGCTGATTGCAGGGCAATATTTAAGCAAAGCAAATGATGGTAAGGGCGTTTTGGTGGGAGGAATAAGCGGCATACCGCCTACAAAAGTTATTATAATTGGTGCCGGAATTGTTGGGGAATATGCCGCCCGTACTGCATTGGCAATGGGTGCCAGCGTAAAGGTTTTTGATAATAGTATTTACAGATTGAAAAGGATGCAGAATAATATTGGCGTACGCATGTGGACATCTGTTTTGGAACCAAAAATTTTGGCGAAGCAGTTAAAAACCTGCGATGTGGCGGTTGGTGCACTTAGTGGAGCAGGGGGAAGAACGCCCATTGTAGTTACTGAAGAAACCGTAAGTAATATGCGGCCGGGCAGTATTATTGTTGATGTGAGTATTGACCATGGCGGTTGTTTTGAAACCAGCAGAGTTACCAGCCATGAAAAACCTGTATTTAGAAAATACGATGTTATACACTATTGTGTACCCAATATACCGAGTGGTTTTGCCCGCACAGCTTCGCAGGCAATAAGCAATGTACTAATGCCACTAATGCTTGAAACCGGCGAGGACGGCGGAATTGACCATATTGTGTGGCACAAAATAAATATCCGCAGCGGTATTTATTTATACAAAGGCAGTCTTACCAATTTTTATTTAAGCGAAAGGTTTGATTTGAAATTTACTGATTTGAATTTGCTGATAGCGAGTAAGCGATAAAGTTTCCTGATGTGCAAATTCAAATACTTGCACTTAGAAATAATGAAAAAAACTTCATTTAAAATATTATCTGCCGACCTCTTGGATAAATATTGCGATACGGTAACTGCCGAACAACTAAATACTTTCAAAAACCTTGAAGAAAGCGAAATAACGATTGAAAATTTCAGCTTTTATATATCTGTTTCTGCTGTTTTTTCTTCTAAAATTGAAGGGGAAGATATAGAGCTTGATTCTTACGTAAAACATAAAAGGTTTGGTGTTGAATATCTGCCTGATTATACAAAAAAAATTGACGACCTGTATAATGCTTATCAATTCGCAAAAGCCGAAAGCTGCATTAAAGCAAATATTGCCACTGCCCATGCCATGCTCACAAAAAATATTCTACCAAAAAGCAAACAAGGCAAAGTTAGAACAGGTAATATGTATGTTACAACTACAGATGGCAGAATTGAATATGTTGCAGCATCGCCTTTTGGATTGAATGAAGAAATGCAAAAATTGTATGATGACATAGAAACCTTGCTGGCATTTGAATTAAATGTGCAGGAGGTGTTTTTTTTTGCTGCATTAATCCATTTGGTATTTGTGAAAATACATCCCTTTGATGATGGCAATGGCAGAACAGGCCGACTTATTGAAAAATGGTTTTTAGCTGAAAAGCTTGGAGAAAAAGCATGGCTTATTCAATCAGAAAAAAATTATTACTTACAGCATCAGACTTACTATAAAAATATAAGTTTAATGGGAATTGAATACGAGGTTTTGGATTACAATAAGGCTTTGCCTTTTTTATTGATGTTGCCTCAATCATTAAGCATTTAATCACGGAAAATTTTACTTGTACTTCTGTATCTCAATCACCTCATCACAAAAATCATATTCCTGTTTTACATTGCTGCTTACAATTACCAATTTACCTGCTGTGTAATTGTTTATGAGATTGTGATATAAAGCAATGCCATCTTCATCTAAATTGGTTGTAGGCTCATCTAGCAAAAGTATAGGTGTGTTACTAAAGAAAGCCTGTGCAAGTTTTAAACGCTGTTTCATACCGCTGCTGAAATAGCGCAGTTGTTTATTAACAGCATTTTCCAACCCAACAAGTTGCAAAATTTCTTCGGTGCTAAAAGATTGTATTAATGGTTTGAAGGCCGCATGAAATTCCAGCATTTCTTTCGCAGTCATTTCCTCAATAAGTTCCAGATATGGAGTTGCTATGGAAACAAATTTATAGTGCTGTTCGGGCTCAATTTTCTTTTTATTGATGGCATATTCCACAACGCCTTCACTATGTAAAATAGCACCAGCAATAACCTGTAATAATGTTGATTTGCCCGAGCCATTTGGGCCGGTAATGGCATATTTTTTTCCTGGCTGAAAATCAAAAGTAAAATGTCTGAAAATCCATTCGTGGTTGAAACGTTTTCCAAGGTTTGAACAACTCACCCTAGCCTCAACCGAACCTCCCGATTTAATCGGGAGAACTGGATTTAGGGAGTTCAATTCTTGTTGGTTCATGATTTTTTAATGAAGTGGCAGTTCAATTAATCGCTATAATCTTCGCTATAGTTCCTGCGTCAGCTAGTGGAGGCGAAGGCGGCTTCTGTTCTATTCATCCTCCCCACTTCCTTTAGTAAAGCGTTTAATAATTCCCCTACCGCTTTCTCTAATAAAGGTTACAATTTCGTCACGCTCATCAGTAGCCGGTAATTCTTCTTCTATAAAATTAAGCGCCTGCGATGTGTTCATCGATTTGTTATAAATGATGCGGTAAATGTCGAGTATCTTATTAATTCTATCAACAGTAAAACCTTTGCGTTTTAAACCAACAGAGTTAACGCCAGCATAACTTAATGGCGTGCGGCCAGCTTTAATATAAGGCGGCACATCTTTACTTACCAAAGAACCTCCGGCTACAAAAGCATGTTGGCCAATTTGCACAAATTGGTGAATGGCGCACATACCCGCAAGTATTGCATTATCACCCATAACCACGTGGCCGGCCATTTGAGTATTATTGCTCATTATGCAGTTGTTACCAACAACGCAATCGTGAGCAATATGGCTGTATGCCATTATAAGGCAGTTGTTACCAACCTTTGTTGTCCATTTATCTTTACTGCCGCGGTTTACGGTTACAAACTCACGAATTGTGGTGTTATCTCCAATTTCAACGGTTGTGTTTTCGCCTTCATATTTCAAATCCTGTGGAATGGCACCAATAACAGCGCCGGGAAAAATGCGGCAGTTTTTACCGATTCTTGAACCTTCCATAATGGTAACATTGCTGCCAATCCAGGTGCCTTCGCCAATCTCAACATTCTGATGAATAACGCTGAAAGGGTCAACCTTTACGTTGGTAGCAAGCTTTGCGTTTGGATGTATGTAAGTATGTGGATGAATCATAAGCCCTAAATCCGCCAACCGGCGGACTGAATTTAAAAGTTATATAAATCAAATATAGTCAAAAAGCCCCTTTAGGGGTTGGGGGCATTTACTTTCTTTTAACCAACTGCGCTGTTAAATCAGCTTCGGTGCATAATTTATTACCCACGTATACACTTCCTTTCATAACGCAAATTCCCCTGCGGATTGGTTCGGTTAATTCCATTTTTAAAATTAAGGTATCTCCCGGTACAACCTTCTGTTTAAATTTACAGTTATCAATCTTTAAAAAGTAGGTATCGTATTGCCCATCGGGCATAGCGTTTATACAAAGTAATCCTCCTGTTTGTGCCAATGCTTCTATTTGTAAAACACCCGGCATTACTGGGTTTCCAGGAAAATGCCCTTGAAAAAAATATTCGTTAAAGGTTACGTTTTTAACGCCTACAATCATTTCATCTGTAAGCTCAATAATTTTATCAACCATTATAAAAGGAAAACGATGCGGCAGCGTTTTTTCAATTTGCTGCTGTGTGTAAACCGGCTCCTGGTTGGGGTCGTAATTTGGAATATCTCTGGTGTGCTTATTTTTTTTAATGTATTGCTTTATCTTTTTCGCAAATTCTACATTGCTGCTGTGGCCGGGGCGGTTGGCAATAATGTGCGCTTTAATAGGATAACCGATTAAAGCAAGATCGCCAACAACATCTAAAAGTTTGTGACGTGCAGGTTCGTTTGCAAAACGTAATTCAAGATTATTTAAATAGCCTTCGCTTTTTACTTCTACTTTTTGTCTGCCAAAAGCTTTTGCAAGCCTGCTCATTTCTTCATCTGTAACAGGCTTATCAACAACAACAATAGCGTTATTAATATCGCCACCTTTTACAAGGTTATTATCCAGCAGCATTTCAAGCTCGTGTAAAAAGCAAAATGTGCGGCAAGTTGCAATTTCAGTTTGAAATTCCTTCATGGTTTTTAAGCTAGCGTGCTGCGTGCCTAAAACTGTACTATTAAAATCTATAAGCGTTGTTATCTGGTAATTGATTGCCGGTAAGGCTGTCATCTCTACTTTCTTAACCTCATCATAATAAGAAATATTGGTATCAATGGTGTACCAAACTTTTGCTGCATCCTGCTCAAGTACACCAGCTTTCGCAATTAAATCTACAAATGGACCGCTGCTGCCATCAATAATCGGAATTTCGGGTCCGTTTAGTTCAATCAGACAATTATCAACCCCCATACCGACCAACGCAGCCAAAATATGCTCAACAGTACTTACTTTACATTCGCCTTTTTCTAATGTTGTACCTCTGGAAGTATCGGTAACGAAATCCCACTCGGCTTTAATAATAGGTGTACCTGGTAAATCAAGACGCTGAAACTGGTAGCCAAAACCAGGATTTGCAGGTTTAAGTGTCATATCAACCTCAATGCCTGAATGCAGGCCAGTACCCGAAATGCTTACAGCCTTAACTAACGTGTGTTGCTTATCTGGATTAAAATTTTTATCCATGTGTTCTGCTAAATTTTGTTGGCAAAGGTATTTAAAATATTCTGCCCATAATAATACCTTATTGAATTATCAAATAGAACGAAGGGCAATGGGGCAAACCCCAAATGCGTGTACCGGCAATATTTCGGGAATAATAGTTTCCCATTTGCCACAATTGTGAGTAGAAGCTGAAAAAATCCGACTAAAACTGCAGCTGAAAACTACCAAATATGCCAAATTTAGAACCTGAACCTGCATAAGAAGTTGAAGGGGCAAGCCGCCAAACAAAATCGAGGCGGAATACTTTGAGGATATTATCTATACCAGTGCCTACTTCAATATAATTTCTTCCGTTTAATGTTTTAAAAGCCGGTATTTTATTGCCTGAAGCATCAAAAATATAGTTAACCGCATTGTTTGCATCACTTAAAGAACCCCAAAGCGATTTAATGGTGTAAAACTGCCTGAATTTTAATTTACGGGTAAGTGGAATAAAACGGAAAAGCCCCGAGCCGATATTATGTTCTATGCTCACGCCCGCATATTTATCACTTAAATATTCAAAACGGCTCATCAGGTTAAATGCAAAAGGATTGTAATAATACAAATCATTTCCGGGATGATTTTCCAGATTTGTAAAAGGCAATGTGCCATCTATTTTTCCACCATAAACCCTGTAATACAGTACACCATAAGGCGATATCTTCACCATATCTTTAATTAACAACGAGTATTTGGTGTAATTGTAAGCACTATTAAATACGCCCTTAAAACCTTTGCTAAACATGGCTTCAACAATGGGATATTTTGTACCGATAGAGTAACGGTTATAATCTGTTTTTAAAAACTTTTCCAGGTA
>JBBQPX010000011.1:0-18262 GCA_038216775.1 Chitinophagales bacterium | reverse complement strand
TACAGAAAATTTGTGGAAGACCAGATTAGTGCGGAGGATTTTGAAGTATCGATAAAGGAAGCGATAGGAGGGAGTACGGCTAACAAATATGTGGCGCCGATGAATGATGCGGAGGTGTTGAAAGAGGGTAAAGGAGAAGGGACCCGTGAAAATGAATTTGTAAGATTTAAATCCAACGATAGCGCAGTTTATTCGGTAGCTGGCGGAAAGGTTAAAAATATTGTGAGGATAGATGATATGAAAGTTGTGATAGTTGAAAACTCGGGTATGTTTTATACCTATTCAAACCTAGGTTCAACAGCCATTAAAACCGGCGATGAGGTAAAAGCTAATCAGCTATTAGGCTATGCTGCGCTAGACCTTGATGGCAATAAGCCGAGCGTGGATTTTTATGTATCTAATTCAGCAGGTAATTTTATTTTGGAGAAGGATTTTTTTGCTCAACGAAAGGATTCGAAAGATGCAGACCATTCTTTTGACCCGGGCTTAAATGCACCATCTATTGCTATTCCACAAAAACAATAAGAACAAAAGAAATACTAAAATAATTATTTATAAAAAGATAGGCTGCTAATTTTAGCAGCCTATCTTTTTATATTTTGTGTTTATTGGCAATTACATTTTACTTCTTTTAATGGTGCAACCCACGCTGCGGCTTTCTTTTACTGATACATCTTTGCCGGCGGCCATTTCGTTAATGGCTTCCTGCAGATGTTGGCGCTTGATGGCACTAACATCTGATGGACTATCATCAATAGCACCGTGATAAACCAGCGTTAGATTTTTATCGAACAAAAAACATTCTGGTGTGCGGTTTGCACCAAAAGCATCTGCTACCACATTGTTTGCATCAACCACATAATTCCATTTGTATTTTTGATCTTTTGCATAAGATTGCATGGCAGCATAGCTGTCATCATCTGTACGTTGGCCTTCATTGCTGTTCAACACAATAACACCCACGTTCATCTTTTTTGCATACTCGCTTATGGCAACGGTGCGTTCCTGGTTTTTAATAACGTAAGGGCAGGTGTTGCAACTAAACATTACCAGCACACCTTTATCTTTTAAATTATCTTTTATAGAAACTTCTTTGCCAGAAATATCTTTCATTTTTAAATCGGCCTTGGGCATTGTGGAACCAATTTTTAAAGGATCGCCTGTTGTAAAGGCAAGTGTAGCTAATGAGGCCACAGCTATTAAAGCAAAGAATATTTTTTTCATGTTTTGTTTTTTATAAAATTAATAAATGATAGATAGATTTTTAATAGTTCGGTTATTTTACGGATTATTTTGTGCTAATTATAACAGTATTTGGTTTAGATAGTTTGGTATCTGCATTACATCAATTCAACAATTTGGGCTAAAGGAGGGCATTGCATACTTCCCTGTAAAAATAGCAAACGTTGTTAACCTTCTGCGGAAAGCATATGTTCTTCGGTCTCTCTTTTTTCTGCAATTGACTTGAGTGTCTTTATACTTACGTTCAACTCAAAACCGATGAGCAAAACCAAAGAATTTATAAAGATGAGTGCCATTAAAACAATTACCGTACCTATGGAGCCATACAGCGCATTGTAACGCCCGAAAGTATTGACAAAATACGAGAAGCCAAGCGATGCTACTATGCAAAGGAAGGTGGCAAGTATTGTTCCCGGAGAAACGAGTTTCCATTTTTTTTGTACTGCCGGAGCATGCTTATAAATAAATGCAACAGAATAAAATACAAGCACCAGTATTACTGACCAGCGCAGGTAACCTATTAGTGCAATCCAGAATGCGCTTTTTAAACCAAAAAATTTTAACACCGCCCCTTGTGTAATTAAAAAGATAAGACAGCCCAGTACCAGGCCAAAAATAAGTACGGTTAACTTAATAGCTGCCCAACGCTTGTGCAGGCCCTTTCTGGTTTCGAACCCTTCATATTTTTTGTTGAAGCCACGCATTAAACCCATCATAGCATTGCTGGCGAAAAAAAGCGCCAATAACAAACCAAAAGACAGCAAACCGAAAACCGGGGTTTTAAAAAATGTATCGTAAATGAAGCTGATAATAATTTTATTGTATTCCTGCGCAGGAATAATATCTTTAATAATCAAGGAAAGCTGCTTGAAAATCTCCCGTTTTTTAATAAAAGGTAAATTGGGTATGAGCGTAAATAAAAATAAAAATGATGGTGGTATTGCCATAATGAAGTTATAAGCAATGGCAGATGCTCTTTCAGTTAATCCTACGGTTTTTATCTGCAGGTAAAAAAAGCGAACAACATCATACAAGGGAACGCCTTCAAAACCGGGTAGGTGCCAATGCTTGCTTTTGTTTAAAACAAAAGCAACTGGTTTGTTGGTTATTATAAGGCGCTCTAATTTTGTCATTTAATGTTGCTGCAAGATAGTAATTCGGCAGTTTTTATTCAACTTTACACATAAACCTGGCAATGGCTAATTTGCCGCTTTAGCCTTCTCCGCTTTTGCACGTATCAAACTATCCAATGCAACCTGGTATGCTTTGGCAAAAACAAGGTGCTCTGCATACGAGGATGCAAAGTTTGAGTAGCCATTAAAATCTGGCTTGGCCACAAAATAAATGTAATTAGTTTGCGGTTGGTCTAATACTGCATCAATGGTTTTTACTGATGGGGTACAAATTGGCCCCGGCGGCAAACCTGCATTTACATAAGTGTTAAATGGAGATGCATAGCTAAGATGCGCATACAAAATTCTGGTTAAAGCAAAATCCTTCATAGCGAATTTTACGGTAGGGTCGGCTTGCAGCCTCATACCTGTTGCAATACGGTTCATATACACACTTGCGATTAAACCCTTGTCCTCCTGTTTATTTGTTTCTTCTTCTACAATGCTGGCCATGATATACACCTGGTTAGGTGTAAGGTTTAGTTTGTTTGCTTTGGCAACCCGTTCTTCAGTCCAGAATTTTTCTTTTTCGTCGTGCAGTTTATCAATTATTTTATCGGCCGGCGTGTTCCAAAAAATACTGTATGTGTTTGGGATAACATTTGTTATCATTGTGTTTTCATTGGCATGATACTTTTCTAAAGTTTCCGGATTAGTTAACGCTTGCATGACACTTGCAGAATCGCACTCGAAATTATCGGCAATTTTTTTAGCCAGGTCTTGCGGTAATCTTAATTTATTAATAACAAGACTAACAGGTGTTTGATTGCCTGAACGCAGCATGCGTAACAAATTAAACACACTTGTGCCACTTTTTATTTGGTAGCGACCAGCTTTTACAAGGCTGGGATATTTTAATTTTTTGGAAACAACGTCGAAAAAGAAAGTATTTTTTTTGATAATTTTCTGATCAATAAGCGATTGCCTTACATCGCTATAAATTGAACCAGTTTTAACGTAAAAATATTTATTTTCAGGTGCAGATACGGTGGCTCCAAAAATTTGCCAAGCTGCGTATCCGCTTAAAATGGCAATGGCAAGAATTATAATTAAAATAACTTTCTTCATAGTTGGCAAAGTAAATAAAAAACCCCGTCGGTTAATGACGGGGTTCTGAAAATTTTTGTAAAATTATTATTTAGGAGTTGTATCTCCAGCTGCTGGCATAGGAACAGTAGTAGGTGCCGCTGCAGGAGCTGCAGGCACTTTAGTAGATACACCATCAATTAAATCTTTGTTAGGAGCAGAGCCTGCACCATCTTTAGGTATAAATGCCGGTGAAACCAGACAAAGAATACCAACGATGGCAGCAAATAACCATGTTCCTTTTTCAAGGACATCGGTAGTTTGTTTTACACCCATTATCTGGTTGCCAAAACCACCAAAACTACTTGATAAACCACCACCTTTCGGGTTCTGAATCAACACTATCATACCAAGAACTATAGAGGCGATAATGATTAAAATTCCAAATAAAACTAACATATTATATTTCTTTTAAGTTTTCTATTTTGGCTGCAAAGTAAGTGCTTTTGGCAGGATTGAGCAAACTTAATTTTTGGTACAGTTCACCTGCTTTGTCCAGCTTGCCTTGTTTTGCAAGTACTTCTGCCATGGCTTCCGTTAAAATCTCCGCTTTTGCATTACTTATTTCTGCCATTTTATTTACCTGATGGTCAGTTTGAGCAGTGTTTCCATCTTCTTCCAGGTGCACTTTCTTCATAGTTTTAAGCCATGCTGTAAAACTTTTAAGCTGCTTACCCAGTTTGTCGGCGGTTAACGTTTCATCAGAAATTTTTATGCCTTGCGATGCGAAATAATCTACCAGATGCATAGGCTCAAAAATCATCTCATCCTGTAAGTCACCTTTATCTTCCGGCATTTTTAACTCAATTTTCATTGGTTCAATATCCGGATTGGTTTCTGTTTCTTCAGCAGCATCTGTATTGTCTGCATCGGTATTGTCGGGCAGTTCTTCCATCTCGCCGGAAAAAGAAGCTTTAATTTCCTCCGGTATTTTTTTAGCAACTGTTTTGGGTATAGAAGTATGTTCTATTATTGGTTCCGATATTACTAATTCTGTTACTTCCAGCGCTGGTTCAAATTCATGTTCTGCTTTTTCATTTTCTTCAATTGAAGGGATATTCTTTTCTGCTACTTCAGTTTGCGGCAAAGCTGTTATTTCAGGTTCCGCAAAAACCGGTTCTGCTTTTTCTATTGATTCTGTTACTACATCAACAATTTCAACCGGTTTACTTTCCACTTCGATAACCTGCTTTGTAATAAATGGTTTTACTGTTTGTGTAAGCTGAAAATTTAACCAATGCGCATTGTTGAAAAGCAGGTTTGTTTTAAGCGCCTGTTTTTCGAATGTTTCTGTGCCGCTTGCAGTTTGTTGCAGCAGGTAAAATTGTGCAGGTGTAAAATACGGATGTAATGCTGTCATTTCCTGCAGGAAATCAACATTGCTTTTATCGGAGAAATTTCTATCGAACAGTGATTCAAAAATGGTAGTGTTGTTCTGCATCATGTAAATCTATAATGGTATTACCAATTAGAAAAAATCTTATTAAAAATAGCGTCTGTTAAATTCTTTACTATTTCATCTCCTTTTGATTGCTCAACCTGGTTCAGGCTAAGGTTTGCATCAAAATCTATACTATACGTTACATCAGATTCAAAATTCTTTTTTTCATCCAACGTATTTTTAAATATAACATGAAAGGTAGCCGTTAACCTGTTAAGGCTGGTTGTATTACCGGTGATACCTGTGGTGCTGGTGTAATATTGCGACACATAACCACTGATATCATAATGTGCTTCATCGCCGTTGGTTTGTGTTAGCCTGGTTGTACCGATTATTTTTTGTTTAAGCTTTTCAGTAAGTGCCGGACTTAGTTGAGGATTTTTATATTCTGCCTTATTTTCAAAATAATTAACCCTGAAAGTTTTTACTTCGGTTGGCAGGCTAACATCTTTAAAACCGTATTTGCAAGTAGCGAAGGAAAAAATACAAATAAGCAATAGGCAATAAGCAATAAATAGAATGTTATTACCAAATGTCTTTTGCCTTTTGCGAATTGCCCATTGCCAATTG
This sequence comes from Chitinophagales bacterium, assembly GCA_038216775.1. Taxonomy (GTDB): domain Bacteria; phylum Bacteroidota; class Bacteroidia; order Chitinophagales; family Chitinophagaceae; genus Ferruginibacter. The sequence continues at coordinate 12,751 of JBBQPX010000011.1, read as the reverse complement.
CCAATTGATTTACTCTTCAATATCATACTCTTTTAATTTTCTGTACAAAGTACGCTCACTAATGCCCAAATCAAGCGAAGCGTCTTTACGTTTGCCTTTATGTTTTTTCAAGGCTTTTATAATCAATTCTTTTTCTTTGTCGATAATGCTTAAAGATTCTTCTACATCTTCGTGCTGGTCTATCAATTCGCCATTGTGGGGTAAAAATACCGGTTTTGAAGATGACATGTTAGTACCATTATTGTTATTCAGCTCTGCATAAGATTGCTCATTAAATACTGACGTATGCCCGCGGTTTTCAGCGAACTGTGCAATATTTGGGTTTTGCAATAAATCGTAAAACATTTTCTTCAATTCGTTTACATCTTTCTTCATGTCGAAGAAAAGCTTGTAAAGTATTTCCCTTTCATTTGCAAACTCTGTTTGGCTTACCGAGCCTGCACCTCCAGCTAAAACCGGCAGGCGAGAGTAATTATGTTCCGGTAAAAAACTCTTCATAGTGTTTGCATTAATTATTTTTTCTTGGCTAAGCACCGATATCTGCTCTGCAATATTCTTCAATTCACGCACATTGCCTGGCCAAGGGTAGTTAATTAACACATCTTTCGCCCCATCATCAAGTTGCACGGGCGTGCCTTTGTACCTGTCAGAAAAATCAGTTACGAACTTGCGGAACAGTAAATAAATATCTTCCTTCCTTTCTCGTAACGCCGGAACCCTTATGGGGACTGTGTTTAAACGATAGTATAAATCTTCTCTAAACTTGTTGGTTTGCGTATGTTCTTTTAACTCTTTGTTGGTAGCAGCAATAACACGCACATCAGTTTTTTGCACTTTACTGCTTCCGACACGGATGTATTCACCGGCTTCAAGCACACGTAACAAACGTGCCTGTGTACCCAATGGTAACTCGCCAATTTCATCTAAAAAAATAGTGCCGCCATTTACGGTTTCAAAATATCCTTTGCGGCTGTCAACAGCGCCAGTAAATGAACCTTTTTCGTGGCCGAATAATTCGGAGTCGATTGTTCCTTCGGGAATAGCGCCACAGTTTACGGCAATAAAAGGATTGTGTTTGCGGGCACTAAGTGCATGTATAATTTGCGAAAATACTTCTTTACCAACACCACTTTCGCCATTAATAAGTACGCTTAAATCGGTATTGGCTACCTGCACGGCAATATTTAACGCATGGTTTAAGCCCTGCGAATTACCTATGATACCGAAGCGATTTTTTATTGATTGTAGTTCCATTTTAAATTGTCTCCTCCGCCTACTAAAAACTGGACTTTGGAGTTCATTTTGTTTTGACGTTGTTCTGCTTTGCAAGAACCGGTTATGAATTATTTTGCCATTGAATTAATCTCGCCTTCAGGTTCGCCTTTAGGGGCGAAGGGGATGACTTCCCCCATTAATGTGCCAGCCGTGCAACTTTCTATTTTTACAGTTACATAGTCGCCAATTTTTAAATTGCCTTTTGGTAAAATAACTACTTTGTTGGTGCCTGTTCTTCCATACAAATCATTTTCACTTTTTTTAGATACACCTTCCACTAACACTTCAAATGTTTTGCCAACATCACGTTGCATACTTTGTAAAGAATGTATGCGATGCAAGTCTATCATTTCCTGTAATCTTCTTTTCTTTACATCTAAAGGTATATCATCTTCAAACCTCCTGGCAGCAAGTGTTCCCGGCCTTTCATAATAAAAATACATATAAGCCAGGTCGTATTTACAATACTCCATCAGTGTAAGTGACTCCTGGTGTTCTTCTTCAGTTTCTGTACAAAAACCTGTAATCATATCGGTTGATAAACCACAATTGGGAATGATTTCTCTAATTCGGTTTACTTTAGCGATATACCACTCACGGCTGTAAGTTCTATTCATCATCTGCAATACACGTGTGCTGCCACTTTGCACCGGAAGGTGAATGTAATTACAAATGTTATCGTACTTTTTTATGGTGTGCAAAACATCATCTGTAATATCTTTTGGGTGAGATGTTGAAAAGCGCACACGCAGCAGCGGAGAAATTTGTGCTACCTTTTCCATCAACATAGCAAAAGTTACGTGCTGGTCTTCTTGCTCGTTTATCCAATGATAACTATCAACATTTTGCCCTAGCAAAGTGACTTCCCTGTAACCTTGTTCAAATAAAGTAATACACTCGTTTATTATTGATGCAGCATCACGGCTTCGTTCTCTTCCTCTTGTAAAAGGCACTACACAAAACGAACACATATTGTTGCAGCCTCGCATAATGCTTACAAATGCATTTACGCCATTGCTGTTAAGGCGGATGGGTGCAATATCGGCGTAGGTTTCATCACGGCTTAATAAAACGTTTACTGCCTTTTGGCCTGTTTCTGCTTCTTCAATAAGTCCGGGTAAACTGCGATAAGCATCCGGTCCAACCACCATATCTACCAGCTTTTCTTCCTCAATAAATTTAGCTTTTAAGCGCTCGGCCATACAGCCTAAAACACCCACCAACATGCCGGGTTTTTCCCTTTTCAGGCTTCTAAATTCGGTAAGACGTTTTCGTACGGTTATTTCGGCCTTTTCCCGGATGGAGCAGGTGTTTATTAAAATTAAATCAGCTTCGGTGTAATTGGTAGTGGCGCCAAATCCATGCTCTAATAAAATAGAAGCAACCACTTCGCTATCGGCAAAATTCATGGCGCAGCCATAGCTTTCTATATAAAAATGCTTTTTAAAAGCGTTAACTTCTTTGGCAAATGGTGCAAATGCTTCTCCCTGCCTTGCTTCGTCGTGTTCTTTATTTATGGCTACATCCAGCATTTGTAAAATATTTTTTTAAGGACTGCAAAGATAGATAAAAAGGCTTGGAATTATGACAGTATGGCAGAAATATAGAGTTGGTTAATTAAGCCAAAAGTTGAAAGGAGAAATTAAAAATGTGAATTGCATTAGTTAGTAGATTAGCAATATAATAATCAGTTTAGTTTTATAAAGCTTATTTTTACAAAACTGGGCCTCTTTTATTTCCATCCTTTTTCTTTTCGGGACTTTAAAGAATTAAATTCAGCACTAAGCTTATGAGTAATAATTTATACATTGTACGCCATGGCAAAATGCTGATTGAAAATAGCGGCAAACCTGACTATCTGCATTTGTCAAAAGACGGCATTGATTTTGGATTATTTCTTGATAATTACTTTAAAGACATTTACTTCGACCATATTTTGTACCAATCCATTGATGTAAAAACATCTGACCCATACAACCGTTGTAAAAGCACGATTAGAGGAACAAAAGGTATAAAAACCGAATTTGATAAAACACAGTTAAGCAAAATTTTTGAAGATATTAACCGAATTGAAAATGGCAGGCAGAATGTGTTGCTTTGCTTTAGAACAGAAGCGTTTAATGTAATCTGTAATATACTGGACACAGATGATGAAGAACATTTTAATAAAGATTACAACCGCATATTTCATTTCAACTTTCACAACAATAACTACAACTTTGTAAAGAAAATTAATGCGGAGGACAAGCAGGTTGGGGTTTAACCAGTTTATTCTCAATTAATTTTTAACGGTGGACCAACTACCCGCATATCGTTATCAATAAAAATTTTACTTATCTCTTCTTTCGTTGGTTCATGGTCTAATGCGGCCATGGTAACAAAAAAATCTTCCATTTTGCCGGCAGGCTGAAATATCACTGTCATCCGGCCCTTTTCAGAAACCTGCGTCCACGCATGTGGTAAATTTCTTGGCATAAATATGCTTTCACCTTTACTTAAATCAAATTTATCATCGCCAACCTGAAACTTGTACGAGCCTTCCAGCACATAAAAAACTTCGTCCTGTAGTGGATGAATGTGCAAGGGTGTTCCCCTACCTTGTGAAATCGATGTTTGTTCAAAAATAGCCATGTCGCCATCGGTGTCAGAACCTGATATTTTTACATCGAGAATATTTGAGTTTACTCCCTTTAGTTTAATATGCCCATGAATTCTTCCTTCGCCTGCGGCAATTTTAAAGCCTTTGTCTTTTCTGGTAATCTTAGTATTTAATTTTGAAAAAGCCAGTGCAGGCGCCGTTGTAAGAACGGCCAAAGCTGCAAAAAATTTACTTCTTTTCATACACCATGATTTTAGTAAACGTAATTGTTTATTTAGTCCTAAACTCTTTTACATAATCCGTTACGGATTTAATTTCGTCGCTATTTAGTTTTTTTTTGAACGGCGGCATTGCCTTTTTACCGTTCTGAATCAGTAGCACTATGGCATTATCTTCAAGAATGCTTTTCTGTAGATTTTTTGCACCGAACGCACCTTTGGTGCCATCCTTTCCGTGGCAACGGGTGCATTGCTTTTCAAAAATAGCTTTGCCATCGGGTATTTGCCGTACCATAAATGAAGAGAGTGAAAATATAAGCAAAATTGAACCTGCCATAAAAATAATAATCCTTCGGCTATACATATTGCTGAAGTTATGAACTAAACCTCGATGGGCAATATTTAATAATACACAATTGAATTGCTTTAGAAATGACCAATCATTTATTAAATTGCCCTATATGCCACAAAATGCCCGAAGGATCATGTAAAAAACACTCGCTGCCCCATTCGAGATGCCTTACAGGTACTAGCTTTACAGTTTCGTATTTGTTTGGTAGATTTAAGGCCAGCAATGCGTTCCAGAAGTCATTAACGTTTTCAACTTCTAAAAAAATCATCGTGTTATCAATCCAATCTCTTACATAAGCATTTTGTAAATAAAAAGCCATTTTATCGCTATTAAATACACTCATATTTTGCGATAAAACTGTTTCCGCAAACCCAACATCTTTGTAAAAACTTCGTGACAGCTCAAAGTTTTTTGCTCCAATAAAAGGGCGAATGGAAATAGCTTTATGCTGCATGTTTTACTTTTTAATGTTGATGTAAAATCAGTAATTTCATATAGATTCAACGCCTGTAAATGTATAAAAGATTATCAGAAAATGTCGCTGCATCGTGCTTAATTTTTGTGCTTATAAATGTCAGTTAAGTTTTAGTGTTTTCGAATCGGTTTTTATTTTTGAATTACCCATAACATTTACACCGGTATTATTTGGTAATTTAGCTTTACCCGAAGCATACAACAGACTATTAACCGTGCCGGGAAAGATTTTTAAATAATGGATATTATTTTGCCGATAATTATTTGTGTTTTATTGCTTGTTATTATTGTACTCATGTTTGTTTTTAGAAACGGGAATAGTAATGGGTTGCCGCTATTACAAAAGAAAGTGGAAGAGTTGCAAAACAGCCTTACTAAAATAGAGCACAACCTAAAAGATGATTTTCGCATTAATCGGGAAGAGAATGCAGGCAGTGCCAAAGACAACAGGGCAGAATTAAATAACACGCTAAAAACGTTAACCGAACAAAGCCACAATACACTGAAGGAAATTAATAAAACATTAGATGATAAACTGGTAGCACTGCTCACAAAACTTGATGATAATAATAAGACTAACCGGCAAGAACTGTCAAAAAGTATCATCGATTTTTCTGGAGCCAGTTTAGTTCAATTAGAAAAAATAAATAATCAGGCTAAGGATGATAACCGATTAATACGTGAAGCGCTGGATATTTCATTTAAAGGATTTCAAGAAACATTCAACAACAATATAAAATCCTTTAACGATTTACAGCGGGAGAAGTTTGCGCAAATGGATGTCAGGCAAAATGAACTGGTTAAAAATACCGAAACTAAATTGGAAAGCATACGCATAACGGTGGAAGAAAAGCTGGAAAAAACGTTAAGCGAACGCCTGGGGCAGAGTTTTGAAACCGTTGGTAAACAACTGATAGAAGTGCAGCGGGGACTAGGCGAAATGCAAACCATGGCAACTGATGTAGGTGGATTGAAAAAAGTACTAAGCAATGTAAAACTAAGGGGTGGTGTAGGTGAGGTGCAACTGGCGATGCTGCTGGAGCAAATGCTGGCACCTAATCAATACGACGCAAATGTGCGAACTAAAAAAGGCAGCACAGAACCCGTAGAGTTTGCCATAAAATTACCGGGCCGCAGCGAAGATGAGATGGCATTTGTATATCTGCCCATAGATGCTAAGTTTCCTAAAGATGCTTATGAACATTTAATTGCTGCTTACGAAAACGCTATACCCGATGATATTGAAACAGCAACCAAAAACATGGAAGCAAGCATACGCAAAATGGCAAAAGATATTCGTGATAAATATCTTGATCCGCCGAATACAACGGATTTTGCAATTATGTTTTTACCATTTGAAAGTATTTATGCAGAAGTTATCAGGCGCAGCGCCTTGGTTGATCAGTTGCGTACCGAATTTAAAATTACTGTTGCGGGCCCTACCACGTTAATGGCTATTTTAAACAGCTTGCAAATGGGCTTTCGCACGCTGGCATTGCAAAAGCGAAGCAGCGAAGTTTGGGGCGTGCTATCAACAGTAAAAACAGAGTTTGAAAAGTTTGGCGGCTTGTTGAGCAAAGCTCAAAATAATATACAAACCGGCCTTAACCAGTTAGATGATGTGGTTAGCACACGTACACGGGCAATACAACGACAGTTGAGGGATGTGGAACTACAGCCAGCAGCAGAAGTAGCAGCGCCACCCACAGAAGGTGGGTTGGGAAATGGTATTGAGGACGAAGACTAGTATTTGTTGCTGTATTATAAACTTAATTTTACTTACAATGCCAATATCCTGCTTTGCAGAAAACCGAATATAGAATGGCAACCCCATAACTTCAACTAAGCAATAACACTGTGCAAACACTAGTACTGACAGTTATTAACTAGTGCTAAAGTATAAAACCGGTTTTAAGTTGCTTTATCTTTTGTATTTCTTACCAGGCTTATACCGGCAGAAAAGAAGATAGCACCTAGTATTCCAAATAAAATAATTGCTTTAATATTTCTGGTCGATTCTCCACCATTCATAAAACTAGCACCTGCATATATAAGTCCGCCAATACCCAAAAAGGTGAGTATAAATCCGAGGATACGTTTTTCCATAAATAGTTATCTTGTTTTTTTATAAATGCAGTGCTGTTTGGCTAACCGCTTCAGTCACGATGTAATAAATTTATTCTGAAATTATTTTTTCAGCGGCTTCCATATCTTTTGCAAATATTTTAACCTTAACGCCACCACCGGGGTTAAAGCCAACTATATTTTCATACTCAGTAAAAGAATCGATTCCAGCATTTTTCAGTCTTACTTGTATTGCATTTGCTTCAACTATATCGTTGTAAGTATAAAGCAGCACTGTTGGTTCTTGTGTTATCATAATATTTTAATTTAGAAATAATTACAAAATACATTATTAATTATCTATCCCCAAAAATTAAGCCATAAATTACTGAAGAAGATATCATTAAGAAGAGCGGGAGTCTGCCTATATCACCTTGTTTTACTACTGGTCAAAGCATTTCTGCTATTCGCTGTTTTTGGGGAAAATATGATACAGTTTATTATATAGTGGGTTCAGCAATTTATTTAAACAGGCAGTAGCAGTGCTATGTTGCAGCCTTGTTTTTGCAACAAGAATAGATTGCAACATTTAATTAGCTTAACAATTTTAAAACAGGCTTAAAACAAAAACTTAGCAGCTAATAGTTTATAACTGAATATATTTGCATACGGGTTAATACACTGCAAAATAAAACTGCAAACTTCATGAAACAGATTCCATTTTTATTGGTACTGGTGCTTTTAGTATCACTGCACACAACAGCGCAAACTTATAAAATAGATACTACCGAAATAAGCTACGAAAACAAACTTAGACCCTGTTTTATAGTTAAGTACGATGCACCACCAAAAACTGTAAAAAAAGCATGGGATAATTTTTTTGGAAAGAATTATAACGTTAAAATAAAAGGCATTGGCTTTTTGACTAATAAAGATTTAATTACAGCAAGTGATGTGAGCATTGCTGCCATATCAGATAAGCGCATGGACTTGTTTGCAAGAATAACGGAAGCAGGGGGAGATGGGTCGGAGCTTAAATATTTTATGAGTTTTGGTTACGATTTTTTCTTGGGTCCAAAAGAATATCCTGCAGAATTTGCTGGTATGAAAAAAATACTAAATGATTTTAGTGTGAGTTTTTTAACCGATTATTATGGTGATGAAGCATCACGGATAACCCGTGAAATGAAAGCTCTGGAGAAAAATATTAAGAAAAATGACAGGCAAATAAAAAAGAATATCAAAAGCGCCCGAAAAAAATCCAGCGATGTAGCTAATGCAATGGATGCTAAAAACACTTCGCTGCGCATGGAAAACGACCAGACCAGCCAGAAAATAAATGACCTGTCGAAAGAAATTGATGTTGTTAAAATGAAACAAGCTGGCGTAACCCGAAATTGATTTTAGCTTTACCGGGTAAAATAATTTTAATCAGTTTTTAATTTCCTTTTAACGCTCTTATTACATCTGGCAGGTAGTTTTGAAGAAAATAGATACCGTATGCAATCTTCATTTAAAAATATACTTGTACCAACCGATTTTTCTGAACAGGGAAATAATGCTATAAAAACCGCTGTGGCTTTATGTAAACAGCATAATGCCGTGCTGCATTTATTGCATGTAGTTGAAAGCAGGTATATTGTTAATTCGCCGCAACCTGATGTTGCTGTACAATCAATTGCGAAAGAAATAGACCGCGATAGCCGCAACCGGCTGTATAATATATTTGAAAATGTGATAAGGGAACATCATATACCTGTACAAATACACATGCCTACAGGCATACCTTTCGATGAAATTTGCAAAGCCTCAACAGAAATGCCAATAGACTTGATTGTTATGGGAACGCATGGTGCGTCGGGTGTACGAGAATTTTTTATGGGCACCACCGCTTACAGTGTTATAAAGAACACAACAAAACCTGTTTTAACTATACCGGCCAATTTTGATAAACAGATTTTTAATAAAATACTTTTTCCTGTAAGGCCTGTCAACGGTATAAAAGAGAAATATGAATTTATTAAGTCGCTTGCAAAATCCGTAGATGTAACTATACATTTTGCAACACTTTGCCTGCCCGAAGAAGAAGAACTGCTGGCCATTCAAAAAGAAGAAATAAATGAAATAGAAGCTTCCATACTTAAATCAGAAACTATCTTTAGTAACGAAATTTATCTCTGTAAAAACTTTGCGCAAAAGGTGCTTGATGTTTGTGATGGAATAAATGCAGATCTTATTGTGATTAATGCTACATTAGATTACAAATGGACACAATTTTTTGTTGGGCCATATACACAGCAAATAATTAACCATGCAAAAGTGCCTGTGCTTAGCTTTACAAATGCAGTAAATATAGCCGCCGAGGTAGAAAAGATAAAAATAGATATGCAGCAATTACTTAACTAACAGTTTTTTAAACAAGTAAATAATTATGAGGAAAAAATACTTTAGCCGTAAAATGCAACGGCGGGCTAAAAATATTCTGAAGCGCAACGGAGGTAGAAAAAAAATGCTAAGCAAAAGGTTTGGTGGTATGTTGCATGCATCTGCAATAGTTGAAAACAGAAACAGGAATGCCGCATCTGAATCTGCAGTTCATATTTAATGTATAAATCAGGCTGCCACCCGTAAAGATGCACCGTCAAAATCTCTCACCAGTATTTGCAGGTTATGCCGGCAGTAAAGCATTACAAAAACTAGAAAAGCACAATCCCAAATTGCCTTACCAACTTAGTTATTTAGTACAGAGCTTTAAACTACGTGGTGGTTAAAGATGATAGGCACTTAAATTTGCATGGTATAAATATTGCAGTGCGGATTTAAACTGTTCAAAAAAAATTCAAGCTGTGAAAGCAGTATAGCTTTCAAAGTAGGCTTGCATTTTGTATATTGATATCAGATAAAAGAATAAGTAAAAACAAAAAAATATTTTATGGATGAAGCAATAATAGAAGTAAGGAGTTTAACGATAGATGATTATCATTCATTAAAATCAGCCATGATTGAGGCATATGCCAGCTTGGGTGGGCAGCACTGGAAAGAAGAATCAATACAAAAACTGATCAATAAATTTCCCGATGGACAAATAGTTCTAACATACGATGGCAAGGTTGCAGGATGTGCGTTATCTATAATTGTAGATTACGAGAAGTTTGGTGATAACCATACCTATCGAGATATAACGGGCAATTTTAGTTTTGAAACACATAAATCTAAAGGCGATACTTTGTATGGAATTGAAGTGTTTGTACATCCGGCTTTTAGAGGAATGCGACTTGCAAGACGTTTGTACGATGCCCGCAAACAATTGTGCGAAAGTTTGAATTTAAAAATGATTATTGCAGGTGGGCGTATTCCTAACTTTGGTAAGTATGCCGATGAGATGAAGCCGCAGGAATATATCCGAAGAGTAAAAACAAGAGAAATCTTTGATCCTACACTTAGTTTTCAATTAGCAAACGATTTTCAGGTTAAGAAAATTATACGAAATTATTTACCCGAAGATAATGAGAGCCGCGGTTTTGCAACCTTGTTAATCTGGCATAATGTGTACCATGATTCTGAAAAAAGTATTATACTTCGAAAAAAAGATATTGTGCGCATTGGCTTGGTGCAATGGCAAATGCGGCCTTATAATACCATCGAAGATTTTTTAGTGGCTGTTGATTATTTTGTTGATGCAGTTAGCGATTATCAGTCAGATTTTATTCTGTTTCCGGAATTATTTAATGCACCATTAATGGGGCGCTTTAATGCCATGGATAGTCGCCAGGCAATTAAAGAACTGGCTCAATTTACCAAGCCAATCATAGAGGCGATGAGTAAAATGGCAGTATCGTACAATGTAAATATTATTGCTGGCAGCATGCCGGAAGTAATTGATAATAAAGTGTATAATGTAAGCTATGTGCTACAACGAAATGGAAAAATAGATAGTATTTCAAAAATACATATTACGCCTTCAGAGGAAGATGACTGGAATATACAGGGAGGCAATGCCATAAAAGTAATTGACACTGATGCCGGCAGAATTGGTGTACAGATATGTTACGATGTGGAGTTTCCGGAAATGACCAGAAAGCTTGCGCTTGATGGTATGCAGATTTTGTTTGTGCCATTTTTAACGGATACGCAGAATGCTTACAACAGGGTGCGTTTTTGCGCACAGGCACGTGCTATTGAAAACGAATGTTTTGTTGCTATTGCAGGCAATGTAGGTAACCTGCCTAAAGTTACCAATATGGATCTGCAATTTGCCCAATCCGCAGTACTTACGCCTAATGATTTTGCTTTTCCTGTTACAGGCATAAAGGCTGAAGCAACGCCCAATACAGAGATGATTGTAGTAAGTGATGTTGACCTGTCGCTACTTACCGAATTGCACAATTATGGAAGCGTACAAACTTTAAAAGACAGGCGTTTGGATTTATATCAATTAAATTTTACAGAAACCGGCGAAAATATACCGGCTGAAAAAATAACGCAAGTGCAGGAAAAAATTGTGGTGGTTAAAGCCTAAATTTAGCAAAAACTAACTTTTATGAATTGGGTCCAGCATGTTTTTAATATCAAAGGTGGAACGGATTATGAGAACACTTCTAACAGCATCACCAATGGTATAGGAATACGCGGTGTTAATGTTTGGTTGATGATTTGCTCGGCACTACTCGCTTCCATAGGTTTAGATACAAATTCCGCGGCAGTTATCATAGGCGCCATGTTAATTTCTCCGTTAATGTCTCCCATACTTGGTGTAGGGTACTCCGTTGGCGTGCAGGATAGTGATATTTTTATACGAAGCATTCGCAACCTTGCTTATGCAACATTTTTTAGTTTGTTTACATCTGTTCTATATTTTTTTATAACGCCACTTGGGCAACCAACATCAGAAATATTAGCCAGAACACAGCCCACCTTACTTGATATTGGTATTGCATTTTTTGGAGGTGTAGCTGGCATCGTTTCCTTATCAAGAAAGGAATCAACTAATGCATTACCTGGTGTTGCCATTGCCACTGCTTTAATGCCTCCGGTTTGTGTAGCGGGGTTCGGTTTGGCTACGGGGCGTTGGGAAATATTTGGTGGGGCATTTTACCTTTTCTTCATCAACTCTGCATTTATTGCTTTCTCCACTTATCTTATAGTTAGGTTACTGCGTTTTCCTATTAGAACCTATGTGGAAAAGGGAAAGCAGAAACGTGTGGCACGTGCAGCTGCAGTAGTATTATTTCTGGTAAGCGCTCCCAGTTTGTATTTTTTATACACGGTTTACCAAAAAAATAGAACTCAGCAAATTATAAAAACCGAAGTGATAGATAAGTTTCGAAAAAATGGAAATGAAATATTAAAATGGGAAACAGAGGACAGGGATTCTGTTATTTTAATTAAAACTTTTTTCTCTGGTTCGCCTGTATCGGAACAGGACAAAGACCTTTATACCAAAAGATTAAAATCCCTTGGCTTGTCAAAGTATAGCATTCAGTTTTACCAGATGAATATTACCAAAAGCGAAATGGATAAGCTTAGTTCGAATATGACCGAAAATATTTTGAAGAGCATAGAGATGCAAAACAGCCGGTACAAAGATTCGCTGGATCAAATGTATCGTAATATCGATCAGGGGTTGGTGTTTGCAGAAGTACGGGCTTTTTACCCAAATATTTCTGCACTTGGAGTAACTAATTTGGAAATGAAGAATTTGACCAAAACAGACTCGGTATGGACGGCATATCTGCAATGGGACACACTTTCTGGAAAGGTAAATAAAAA
>JBBQPX010000010.1:0-18603 GCA_038216775.1 Chitinophagales bacterium | reverse complement strand
CACAGGTTATGGCAACGAAATAAATATCCCGAATGAACTTTATCATAAATTTCAAGATGAAAATAATGACGGATTAAATGATGTTATATTCTTTGGAAAAGTTCGGTATTCAAAAATTGACTTAGGAACCGATGACAAAATTGCACAAGTAAAATTTGTTTTTCTATACAATAAAGCAAACGGGCACTTTATTGAAAAAGAGGACTATTCTGAAAAGTATAAATTTATTTATGATGATACCAAATGAAAATGTAGAGCGACCAAGCCTTCACAAAATATTCAAAACACTAAAAAACCTCCAGGTTAATGGAGGTTTTTATTTTGGGGGAGTTACAGATTTTATAACCTGTTGGTTATAGTCTATTATTTATAATGCTATTTGTTTTTCTGTCATCATTTTGCGCAGATTTATTAATCCATAACGCATACGGCCTAAAGCAGTATTAATGCTGCAGCTTGTTAAATCAGCTATTTCCTTAAAACTTAAATCAGCATAATGACGCAAAATTATTACCTCACGCTGGTCTTCAGGCAGTAAATCAACCATTTTTCTCACTTTATCGTGGCTTTGGCCATTCATCATTTTATGGTCAGCGCCGGGCTCAGAAAAATTAATAACCTCAAAAATATCGCGGTCATCACTTGTTTTAATAGTTGGCGTAAGCTTAACTTTTCTAAAATGATCTACACACATATTGTGAGCAATACGCATAGCCCAAGGCAAAAATTTACCTTCATCGCTGTATCGGCCACCACGTAAAGTGTCGATAATACGAATAAAAACATCTTGAAATATGTCTTCACTTAGGTACTTGTCTTTAACCAATAAATAAATAGAGGTGTAAATTTTGTCCTTATAACGTGTAATTACAGTCGAAAGGGCATTGGCATCGCCTTCCATATATAAATGGATAAGCTGTTGATCGGTAAGTGTGCTTAGGATTTTCATAAACTTCTACAGTTTTAGATTGTTAGGATAAATTGTAACAGGTCCAAAATTTGTGAAAAAATACGTAGAAGTCTTTTAGATAGGCTTTAACGGCTTTTCATTTTTTGGATATTGGACTGTGAAAGTATGAATATTTTTTAAACCGCCAAAAAAATTTGGAATTATTTTGAGCCATGAAAATAAGTTAAGTATTTGTACGTTGCCGTAATTTCCGCACGTTTTAAGAAGATTTTCACATTTATATGGTAGCTCAATACTAAGAACGTAATTTTACAAACTATAAAATGACAAAAAAAGCACCCACAAAAAAACAATCCCCCGAAAAAGCTGTTGCCCAGAATGGAATCCTAATTAAAGGTGCCAGGGTACATAATTTAAAAAATGTAACTGTTACAATCCCTAGAGATAAACTTGTTGTAGTAACCGGAGTTTCGGGCTCGGGTAAATCATCTTTAACTATTGATACATTATTTGCTGAAGGGCAGCGCCGCTATGCAGAAAGCCTTAGTGCTTATGCCCGGCAGTTTATGCAGCGCATGAATAAGCCGGATGTGGATTATATTAAAGGGTTATGCCCGGCCATTGCCATAGAGCAAAAGGTAATTACCCGCACGCCACGCAGTACCGTAGGCAGTATGACGGAGATTTACGATTATCTACGCCTTTTATTTGCCCGTACCGGTAAAACTATTTCGCCCGTTAGTGGTAAAGAGGTTAGTAAAGATGATGTGGCCGATGTAGTAAAGGCCATTGAAAATTTTCCTTCAGGAGATAAAATACTTCTGCTGGTTACTTTTAAACAACATTCTAAAAGAAATATTCAAGAGGAGCTTAATATTTTGTTGCAGAAGGGATTTTCTCGTTTGTATATAAATAAGGAAGTGGTTAGGATTGAAGATCTGCTTGAAACTGATAGAAAAATTACCATAAAAAAAACAGATACACCTTATTTGTTGGTTGACAGGCTTGTTGCCAAAGATTTTGATGAAGATGATAAGCACCGCATTGCCGATTCGATTAATACTGCATTTTACGAAGGTGAAGGGGAAATGTTTTTGGAGGTAAATCAGGATAAACTCATTCAGTTTTCCAATAAGTTTGAAGCTGATGGAATACAGTTTGAAGAGCCAGTGCCTAACCTGTTTTCATTCAACAATCCATTTGGTGCCTGCCCGGTTTGCGAAGGTTTTTCTCAAATTTTAGGTATCGATCCTGATTTAATTATTCCTGATAAAAGTTTGAGTGTGTATGAAGGTGCCGTGGCACCGTGGAAAGGCGAGAAGCTTGGTTTATGGAAAGAAGCTTTTGTAAAAGCGGCGAAAAAATTTGATTTTCCTGTACACAAACCAATAATTGATTTAACAGAAAAACAACTGGCTGATTTGTGGGAAGGCAATGAATATGCAAACGGCATTAATGAATTTTTTAGAGAAGTAGAACAGAATTTATACAAAGTGCAATACCGTGTTTTATTAAGCCGCTACCGTGGCCGCACACTTTGTACAGCCTGCAAAGGTTATCGCCTGCGGCCGGAAGCATTATATGTGAAGGTTGGCGGTAAACATATTGGCCAGTTGTGCGAATTACCTGTAAAAGACTTGTTTACCTGGTTTCAAAAATTAGAACTTAGCGACTATGATAAACAGGTAGCAAAAAGAATTTTGATTGAGATTAATCATCGCATAAAAACCTTGCTGGATGTGGGGTTGGGCTATCTCACCTTAAATCGCTTGGCAAATTCCTTAAGCGGCGGCGAAAGCCAGCGCATTCAACTTACCCGCAGCCTTGGCAGCAATTTAACCAACTCCTTATATATTTTAGATGAACCTTCTATTGGTTTGCACAGCCGTGATACAGAAAGGCTGATTAGCGTTTTAAAAGAGTTAAGAGACCTTGGCAATACAGTGGTTGTTGTTGAGCACGATGAAATGATGATGAGAGAAGCTGACCATATTATTGATATGGGACCGCTTGCGAGCCATTTGGGTGGAGAGGTAGTAGCAGAAGGCGATTACGACGAAATAATAAATAACCCTGAAAGTTTAACAGGTAAATATTTATCTGGAAAATTAAAAATAGAACCACCTAAAAATGTTCGTAAAAGTAACCGTTCGTTAAAGCTTGCTGGTGCCCGACAGAATAATTTAAAAAACATCAATGTCGAGTTTCCGCTACAGATATTTACTGTTGTAACGGGTGTTAGCGGCAGTGGAAAAACTACGTTGGTAAAGCAGATTTTATATCCTGCGTTGCAGAAACTAAAAGGCGAATCTTTTGATAAAGCCGGCTTACATAAATCATTAACCGGCGATATAGACTTTATAGCACAGGTGGAAATGGTTGATCAGAATCCAATAGGTAAATCATCTCGCAGTAACCCTGTTACTTATATAAAAGCTTACGACGAAATAAGAGATTTATACAGCAAGCAACCGTTGAGTAAAATGCGTGGCTTTTTGCCTAAACATTTTTCTTTTAATGTTGATGGTGGCAGATGCGATGCTTGCAAAGGCGAAGGCGAACAGGTGGTTGAAATGCAATTTTTGGCAGATGTACACCTTACCTGCGATGTATGCGGTGGCAAACGATTTAAAGAAGAAGTGCTGGAGGTAAAATACAACAACAAAAACATTCATGATATTTTAGAAATGAGTGTTGATGAAGCGATTGAGTTTTTCTCTGCATCGTATGGTGCTGACAAAAATGGTGCAGATGTGGCGAAAAAAATTCAGCCTTTAAGTGATGTAGGTTTAGGCTATGTAAAACTGGGGCAATCATCCGATACATTGTCTGGCGGCGAAGCCCAACGGGTTAAGCTTGCTTCGTTTCTGGGCAAAGGAAAATCGCAGGGGAGTATTTTATTTATTTTTGATGAACCTACAACAGGTTTACATTTTCAGGATATAAAAAAATTACTGGCATCTTTTAATGCTTTGATAGATCAAGGTCATACAATTTTAGTAATTGAACACAATACCGATGTAATAAAATCTGCAGATTGGGTAATTGACCTTGGGCCCGAAGCTGGCGATGCGGGTGGTAATTTGGTGTTTGCGGGTAAACCCGCTGACTTGGCTAAATGCAAGGAAAGTTATACGGGTGCATTCTTGTAAGATAATATTCAAACGCAAAAAGCTCGCATTGGCGGGCTTTTTGCGTTCTTTTTATGTTTACCGGTTTATCATAATCTTACCGGTGGTTTTATTGCCATATTGTAAATCTGTAATTTGTAATAAGTACATTCCGTTGGGTAAACTATTAAGGTCTAAAACAATATTGTTAGTACCCTTCTGTATTTTTTTTGTTTGGATAATTATTGCCTTTCCAGAAACATCAGTTATTGTTAATCGGGCATTCAGATCGGTATTTGCAAACAAACGGATATTAGTGATGTTTTTTACCGGGTTGGGTAAAATGCCGTCAATGGCAAGCATGCTTAAATTGCCTGATGGTAATCTTACTGCTTTTACGGCGCTCAATGAATACTGCCCATCCCTGTCAACCAGTTTTAAGCGATAGTACAAAACTGATACGCCCGGAAAATTGAAATCCTGAAGTACATAAAATTTAGTGGTATTACTATTTCCTGCGCCTGACACTGACCCTATCTTTGAGTAAGTAATTCCGTCCAGGCTTCTTTCAACGTCAAAATGGTCGTTGTTAATTTCTGATGCAGTAAACCAGCTTATATCAATGTACTTTTCTTTGTATTCTGCATTAAAGCTTTTAAGTATTATCGGCAAAGTGCAGGGCAGGTTTGCATTAATCTGTATGGTATCATTACAACCAGGATAAATTTCCTTTATGGCATAATAAGTGCCAGTGGTTACAGCTTGCGTAACGCTAGCCCAACTACTGTTATAAAAACTGCTATAGCCGGGCCGTGCTGGCAGTAAGTTAGAAAGATTATAAGGAGAGCAAGCCACAAAAGACGTATCAGCAACAGGAACACAAGGTGGAATAAATACCCTCAACTGAGTGGCTCCCTGAATAGGACATCCAAAAGCATCAAAGCCTGAGGGGCTGCTTGCCGTTGTCCTTCCTTCAAGGCTCGTTTGCCCGTAGAATGTGGCATAGGCGGTATTTTTTACGCTATCCATGCAATGAAAAATATTACAGTCAGTTGTAATTTTTACTCTGAATTTAAATGTAGATACACTATCTGTTAGGGCTGTAATACCCATTTTCCCTCCTTTAACAGCATTTGCTCCGTTGCCTAATCTCACTTTTAAATAGTTACCGGCTGCAAAAAATTCTGCCTGGTCGTCGCCACTGCCATCAGTTTTTAAGCCGCTGTTTGGTCCCGTTAAAATTTGAATGCTGTTAGCTACATAGTTCATAGCGCCATATAAACTATCAACAACTAGTAAACTGTCGGATGGGTCGTTCCCTTTATTCACAACTTTTAAAGTGTATTCTATGGTATCGCCCAATTGAGCAGGATTATTCCCATTTATGTTTACAAATGTTTTAGTAAGCTGAATATCCGGTTCAAAAACATCAATAACGGTGGATACCATGAATGGTGCATACACATCACCGGAAGAAGTCATTCGCAATGTTGCCGAACTAACCCCGTTTTTTAAATAATTGAAAGCCGTGTTATCAGGTACAAAAATATCAAGGTCTATGCCTAGGGTATTTGGCGATGATGGGTTTCTGGTTATTTCTGCGGTGTTATTGTTGATGGTGCTGTTAAACGCATTATTTGCTGGATGCTTGGAATCAGTCACTGATAAAAATCCAAATGTTGGATTACCGTTAAATTTCAAACTATCACCAAGCGTTCCTCTGTCACCTTCAAAAGAGTATACACCTAACTTAAGATTTATGGCTGCGGGTGCAGGCGGTGTAAAAAATCCTGAAATTGGAATGTTTTGTGGATTAGCTGCGTTTATGGAAGATATTCCCCTGAACACAGTTAGATTACGCAATGGCAATAAAGGGTCGCCGTAAATTACTACCAGTGCCCAGCCGCCGCACAAATTTGCAGCATTGTTATCGTTAACCAGGTTAGCTACCCAATAGGTGCCCGTTCCTCCCTGCCTTACCAGGGTTGTTACATCTTTATAGCAATAATAACCTCCAAATGGTATAGCAGCATCAGTTTTAATATCTGCCTTCAACCCGGTATATCCACCAGCTGGTGTTCTTAGATAAACCGAATCACGTTTTGCATAATTAACGGTAGCTGCTAAAATATTACCACCCCAAACCAGTTCGGCATAAATAACACCGCAGCCGCCCGTACTGCCCAAAGTAAGATTTGCATTGGTTCTGCTGAAACGGGCTACGGGGTCAGTAGCATCTGCGATGTTGTTGTAAATCATCGTAAGACCGTTGTTATTAAAATTATTACCGCCTCCATTACCAGTTGGGGAAACAGCCGCCAGTGCTGTAGTACAAAGAGCACCGCCGTTACAGGTAAGGTTGCTGTTGCCGGTAAAGGTAATATCGCCCCGTTGGGTAACCTGTTTCCAGATTGAAAACGGGGTTATTGACTGGGAAAAACCGGTAAATGATAAAATTGAAAAGAGGGATGCCAATAGCTTTCTCATACTTGTATATTCTTTAAAAAAAGGCAAGGTATAAGTTTCTACAGGCTGTAATCTTTTATATTCGACCAAATGGCCTAATAGCAAGGTGAGAGGAACTATTTGGTAATCGAAAAATAACCTTTTTTAGCTGCAAACGGTTGCAATTTAAAAAGGTAAGAATGGAGATCCCCTTTGATACAGGTTTGTTTGCCGGGGAATTGTTTTTGCAGGATGTGCAGTACTAAAATAAAAGCGTTGATGTTTTTGCATTGCTGTCTGTTACCGCAACCTGTCACTATTCTTCACCAGTTTAGCATCTTTGTTAATGCCTTTTGCAGCCAAAACAAATGCAAGCACAATTATCATTTGTAATATCGACGTAAGTGAAAATGTACCTACTGAAAAATTTTGCATTTCACGGTAGTATAAAAATATTACAACAGCCTCCAGTAAAATGCCCAGTACACATAATCTTAACTGTAAGGTCCTCTTTTTAAAAAGAAAAATATTAACCAAAGCAAGTCCTCCAACCGCTACAGTAGCTATCAGCAGTAAAAAATTTGAAGTGCCGTTAAGTTCATAAAGTGCAGGGTCGTTTAGTTTGCTGCCGGTATAGTAAGGAAGTTTTAGGCTTGCAAATGCGCAAGCCGAAGCAAGTAATAACCAAAGGGATTGTACGCGTTGTATCATGGTGTATTCTTTTGACAAAAATAATCCTAATTGCATTTAGCAACCAGGATTATTTTTAAAACATTTTTATTGTTTACCCCTGTGATTTTGGTGGGGCTGTTTTAGGTGTTGGTTTTAAATCCGCTTCTTTTTGCGGATTTAATTCCTTCATTACTGACGGTGTAACCGGCGTTTTGAGAAACGTATCCGGCCTGGGTGTAATTTTTTCTTCCCCTCTGTAAACCTCCTCTTTTGTATTGTTGTTTTTTTGGTAATTTAAAACTTTTCCGCCTTCCGGTATTGGTGCGGTGGCAATGCGTGGTTCAGTAGTAGTACTTTTTACCTGCTGCACATCAACGGGAGCTAGTGCAACCTTTGGTGCTGTTGCTGCGGCATTGTTTTGAGCAGAAACGCTCAATGTTCCAAAGAGAATTGCTGCTGATATGGAGACTATGTTTACTATCTTTTTCATTTTCATTTTTTTTAATTATTTAAAACTATTGTTTTATAAAACGATATGTTTGTTTGCTGCCATCAGCTTTTATTATTTGTATAAAGTAACTTCCTGCTGCCAGTGGCTGCACATTTAATACCACCATATTTGCTGCTGGTGTCATTGCCGAAATAAATTTACCATCAACAGCAATTACTTGTAAGGTTGATTGATTAATGTAAGATGTTGGCAATTGAATATTCAATACCGTTGATGTAGGTACTGGAAATAATTTTACATTTTCACGGCCTTTTTCAAACAATACCGGCCTTACAGGTGAATAGGTGAAACTACCTGATTTATCAATAATTTTCAGCCGGTAATAATTCCAACCTGTTGCAGGATTATAATCAAAATCAATATAAGCTGATTGAGTTTGTTGCCTTGAAAGTACTGAACCAATTGGCGAAAAGTTTACTGTGTTTAAAGATCTTTCAATTACATAAGTGCGGGTATCCTGTTCATTTGCAACGTCCCAGTTAAGACGTACTTTGTTGCCATCAGCAATGGCGGTAAAGTAAATTAATTTGATAGGTAGCGGGTTGAAATGATTTATAGTTCCGAGTGTAAATCTACGTTCAATTTGTGAGTAATTATATGTGGGAGCAATTGACCTGACATAACCAAAAAGACTATCAGCGCCACTTGTATTTCCTGTTATCCAATTACCTGGAGGCATATCCCAAACCAGACCAGGGTTAGGTATATATTGTGCTATTACAAGGCTATCACGTACAGAAGGATTAGCACTCACAAAACTTTGTCCTCGCCACGACAAACTAAGCCTCGCATTGTCATCTACAGAACTTTGATTATTACTGCTAATCTCCCAATTTTCAACAGCACTTATATGGTCTAACAGACCCATAATATTTGTTCTGTCAAATGGTGGTTCATACCAATATTCCGCAGTCCATGTAATTGGTGCAGCATTTTCTTTTTCAAGCCTGATAGGTGCATACAAACTGTCTGTTTTTCCTATCGGGAATAAATAAAAAGTGGCAACACTGCCTGGCACATCCCCTTTGCGGCTTAACCTGCCATTTACCCAGCTTTTACTAAAATTGCTGGTGGAGGTTATAGCTGCTATTTCAGTATTGCTCACCAGCAAACTATCACTACCATAGCCCGATTTTGTATAAATATAACCCGTATCTAAATTAAGGTTATGCATTACCTCGCAGGATGAAAGCAAAGTGTCGCCAACTGTGTTACGCATAGTTAAATCGTAAAATTTAGTAAGGCCGAAAAAACTTTGTCGATTTGTGCCATGAAAGAAAACATTGCCGGTACTTGCCATATCCATTACACCAGCGGTTGTAGAATCTAACCAGCCTTCTGGACTTACAGCAGTTGTTTTGTACATGTGTATTTCGCCATTGTTTTTTAGTATGCTGTTATCCCGAAAAGAAATGCCACCCTCGGTTACAATTTTGGTTCCGGGTTCCACAACTAATTTCACACCATCAGAAGCAAGTGCAACCTGTTGGGCGTAGGTTTTACACGCAAAAAGTGTAAGAGCTGATATGATTAATGCGGTTAGTTTTTTCATTGTTTAAAAATAATTTAAATTTTCCGTTATCTATATAATTTAATGTACCCGAAAATTTTACACCTGTAATAGTATTTCCAGTTAAGCTCCAGGCTGTATTATCCGCAGCAAAACCGCTGGCATTAATGTAAATCTATTTAGTATTGGGTAAATCGTAGTAATGAAAGCCAATACTGTGGAGCCCGGTTTGGTAAACCAGCAAACCATTTGCAGGCGTAACAATTAAGTCTTTTTGTGCTTTATCCATTCTAGGAATAAGTACACCTTTTTGATTGCTGCTTACATCAAGTATAGAACTTGCATCGGCAGTTGCACCCGTAGTGTTAACGCTTAAAGATTGCGAATTGGCGGTTTGATGTATTGCAATCGCAAAAATTATTGCGATAACAAATCGTACATTTTTAATCATAATTGTAGTTATCAATTTTAAAAAACAGTTTGGTTGTTCAAATGGAATTGGGCGGTCCTTTAGAGTACTGAATTTTGCTTTGGGAAGGGAATTATTAAGAGACTGTGAAATATAAAATCTTTCTGATTCTTGTACTATACTTGTAAATAATTTTTTAAAGTTAATATAAGCATCAATAACACAAAGCTAATTTCAATTCGATGGTAAAAAATAAACTAAACAGCGTAAAATTTTAATTTCTTGCCGAAAAAATTTTCCTATTTCCATCAATAATAAAAATATCTTTTTAATTCTTACATGCAGTAAGAATTGATTAAGCGGTATTAAATATTTAGCAAACGAAAAAATGGCAGAAAAAATCTGCCATCGGAGTAATTTTAGCTGGATATAATAATCAAATCTAAAGTTCCGGGTATAAAGGAAACTGCTGCATAAACGCTTTAACTTCTTGTTTAACCGAAGCTATTATAGTTTCATCATCAATATTCATTAACACCTTATCAATAAAATCAACCACGGTTTGCATGTGCTCTTCTTTCATACCACGTGTGGTTACTGCTGGCACGCCAATACGTATGCCCGAGGTAACAAACGGACTTTTATCATCAAAAGGAACTGCATTTTTATTAAGCGTAATATGCGCTTTATCTAAAGTTTCCTGCGCTTTTTTACCGGTAATATTTTTATTTCTTAGGTCGATAAGCATTAAGTGGTTGTCAGTACCTCCGCTTATAAGTTGGTAGTCTTTTGCCACAAAAGCTTTTGCCATAGCCTGTGCATTGGCGATAACCTGCTGGCCATAAGCCTTAAAGTCTTCCGTTAAAATTTCGCCAAATGCAATAGCTTTTGCAGCTATAACATGCTCCAATGGTCCCCCTTGCGTACCAGGAAAAACGGCTAGGTCAAGCATCGAACTCATCTTGCGCAAATTTCCCTTTGGGTCTGTTATGCCCCATGGGTTTTCAAAATCGTGGCGCAGCATAATTACGCCGCCTCGTGGCCCACGTAAAGTTTTATGTGTAGTTGAGGTAACAATATGGCAATGATCAAACGGATCGTTTAATAAACCTGCAGCAATTAGGCCGGCGGGGTGGGCAATATCAGCAAGCACAATGGCACCAATTTCGTCGGCCACAGCACGTATGCGTTTGTAATCCCAATCGCGGCTGTAAGCAGATGCACCACAGATTATCATCTTTGGTTTTTCAGCACGTGCTATGGTTTCTAATTGCTCATAATCAACAATACCATCTTTAGTTACACCATAATGAAATGCCTGGTAAGTTTTACCGCTAAAGTTGGCGGGGCTGCCATGCGTAAGGTGGCCGCCCATGCTTAAATCCAGTCCTAAAATTTTTTCGCCCGGTTTCATCACGGCTAAAAAAACCGCACCATTTGCCTGTGCACCACTATGTGGTTGCACATTTGCGTAAGTGCAATTAAAAACTTCTTTTAAACGGTCAATAGCAAGTTGCTCTACCTGGTCTACAATTTCGCAGCCGCCGTAGTAGCGTTTGCCGGGATAGCCTTCTGCATATTTATTAGTTAATGATGTGCCCATGGCCTGCATTACCTGCAAACTGGTAAAATTTTCCGAGGCAATCAGCTCAATCCCGTGCCGTTGTCTTTCCAATTCCTGGTTAATTAAATCAAAAACCAAAGTATCTTTTTGAATAAGCCTGTTTTAGAAACGCAAATATAAGCAGCATCAATAACTTTGCGGAACAGGTTTATCAACCTTTATGTGTATAAAATACATCAATTACATAAAAAGTACTACTTTCACACCCGTTTCAAGTTCAAGAAAAACACAATTGTTAACTAAATGTACTGCCCACGGCAGATTAGTTTTTAAACAATGAAGGCAATTATTCCAGTAGCGGGTGCAGGTACAAAGCTTCGTCCGCATACATATACACAACCCAAGGCATTAATTCCACTTGCAGGTAAAACAATACTTAGTATTATAATTGATCAACTTAGCGAGGCCGGAATAAAAGATTTTATTTTTATAATTGGTTACCTTGGAGAAAAAATACAACGTTACGTTATAAAAAATTACCCCGATTTGAACGTCCATTTTGTGCAGCAAAATGAGCGTTTTGGTGTTGGGCACGCTATAAATCTTACCCGAGAGCTGGTGGGCGATGATGAAGCAATAATAGTTTTAGGAGATACCATAGCTGACTACGACGTTAAAGAGATAATAAATTCTCCGGTTTCTATGATTGGCGTTAAAAAGGTTGATGACCCTCGCAATTTTGGCGTGGCAGATATTGATGAAGATGGCTTTATAACCCGTGTAGTTGAAAAACCATCCATCCCCAAAAGCAATATGGCGCTGGTTGGTGTTTACAAAATAAAGGAAACAGAGTTTATGTTCAGTTGCCTGGAAAAGTTAATTGTTGTAAATGACAAAGGCTACGATGAATTTAACCTGACCGATGCTTTGGAATGTATGTTGCAAAGAGGAGCAAAGCTAAAATCGTTTAAAGTAACTAACTGGTTTGATTGTGGTAAAAAAGATACTTTGCTGGAATCGAATGCAACTTTATTAAAAAAATTCGGCAGTAACCTGCCCGAAGGTCAGGTTTTTGAAAATACTATCATAATACCTCCAGTTTCTATTGCAGAAGGTTGCGATATTAAGAATTCGGTTATCGGCCCCAACGTTACTATTGGAGAAAATACAAAATTGAATCATGCTATTGTAAAAGACTCTATAATTGGCTCCTACTCCAATCTTTTTGAAATTGTATTAAGTAAATCGCTCATTGGCAGCGATGCTGAAGTTAAAGGGGTAAACCGTAGCCTGAATATTGGCGATAATACGGCCATCGATCTTAGCGGCGGCGGCGGGCAAATCTAATCTAAAACTAATTTTTGTTGGATTTTTACAAAAAGGCTGTGATTTATAAAATAAATCCTTTTACTTTGCGTTTCAAAGTACTTTTTATTTATCATCCTATTTTTAACGATATTTGAGAAAGTACACATAACAAAAATGCAAAACAGGGTTACAAAGCTTTTTAATATTACATATCCAATAGTGCAGGCGGGTATGATATGGGCCAGTGGATGGCGACTTGCAAGTGCTGTGAGCAATGCAGGTGCTTTGGGCATAATCGGCAGTGGCAGTATGTATCCTGATGTATTACGGCAGCATATACAAAAGTGCAAAGCGGCAACAAAAAATGCATTCGGTGTAAATGTGCCCTTGCTTTATCCTGATATAGAAAAGCATATTGAAATAATTATAGAAGAGAAAGTGCCGATTGTATTTACATCCGCAGGTAACCCCAAAAACTTTACATCGATATTAAAAGAAAAAGGAATAACCGTTGTACACGTTGTAAGCAGCAGCAAATTTGCCATAAAGGCGCAAGATGCAGGTTGCGATGCCGTAGTTGCAGAAGGTTTTGAAGCGGGTGGGCATAACGGCCGGGAAGAAACTACAACCATGGTATTAATACCTGCGGTAAGAGAAGCGGTAGATATTCCTGTTATAGCAGCAGGCGGTATTGCAACCGGGCGCCAAATGCTTGCTGCCATGGTTTTAGGGGCAGATGGAGTGCAGGTGGGAAGCCGGTTTGTAGCGAGTGATGAAGCTTCATCTCATCTGAATTTTAAAAACATGGTGATAAATGCAACGGAAGGTGATACGCAGCTCTCTTTAAAAAAACTTACACCGGTAAGGTTATTAAAAAATAATTTTTTTGCGCAGGTTCAGGCTGCAGAAAACAATAATGCTTCAATTAATGAACTGGCACAATTATTAGGTAGAGGCAGAGCAAAACGCGGTATGTTTGAGGGAAACCTGGAAGAGGGAGAACTGGAAATTGGGCAGGTAAGTGCTTTAATAAAAAATATTAAGCCTGCGGCGGAAATAGTTGAAGAGATGTACCGGGAATATGAAGAAGCTTTAAGGCAGCCGCTTAAATAATATAATTATATTTGCGCATTATAAAAAAATTGTAAATCAACCCCCCATACAAATGTTATTATCTTACGGGCAAGTTTATACTGGATTTAAGAAAGTGGTTTTTGTTTTTATAGTATTGTTTTTTGTTGCTTTAAACACAGTTCGGGCTCAAATAACTAAAGATCCTAACAACCCAGATATACTGGCATTACCCAACGTTCCATCTACTCAATTACCTCCAGCTCAATTATATGATTATCTTAAAGATAAAAATGGAGAGCGTACAAAAAAGACCGGTGATGATAGTAACGCTAAACTAAAAGACAAAATACAGAAAGATAGTTTGGTTAAAGAGCAAACGCCACTATCTGTAAATTCTACTGAAGATACTTATGGTATGAATCTTTTTACCAATGGTGTTGTTGCTACTATTACTGAATTATCAACCCCGCCTTTAGATTATCCCATTGGTGTTTACGATCAAATTATTGTGTCTTTATGGAATGGGGCAGAAGCAACGCTTGATTATACAGTGGCTAGAGATGGTTCCATTTTCCCTACAAGTATTGGCAAAATTTATCTGCAGGGCCTTACTTTTTCGCAGGTAAGATCACTTTTAACACAACGGTTTAAAGCATTTGTGCCACCATCAACAAACATATCAGTATCCATTGGGCAACCACGCACTATATCGGTTAATGTTGCAGGCGAAGTTAAAAGGCAGGGGCCGGTAGTTGTATCGGCTTTTACAAATGCATTTAATATTATTGCTTTGGCTGGCGGGCCTACCAGCCTAGCTAATCTTCGTAACATACAGATAAAAAGAGGAGGACGTGTTATTGATGAACTGGATGTTTACAAATATCTTACAACCGGCGATTTTGGAAAACACATTTATCTTGAAAATAATGACTTTGTAATACTACAAACTGTTGAGAAAAAGGTAAAGGCAGAAGGTAAATTTAAACGTCCGATGTTTTATCAATTAAAAAAGGATGAGGGTATGAAAGCGCTGTTGAAATACAGTGGAGGCTTGGAAAGAGAAGCATTTTCGAGCGGTGTAAAAATATATCGTACGCTTGCGGAGAAACAGGTTATTGAAGATGTAAATGCTACCGCTATTATCAATCCTACAAACGATATACGCCTTAGAAATGAGGACTACGACTTGATAGATGGAGATATAGTAAAAGTGATTGCTGTAAATCCCGGATTAACGAATAAGATTGATATGAAAGGCGAAATTTCTTATCCCGGACAGTATGAAGCCAGAAAAGGAGATAAGTTGTTTGATTTGATTAACCGAGCCGGTGGAATTACACGAAATACGTATTTACCAAGAGCTTATATTTTTAGAGGAGGAGGAGATAGTACCAATATTAAAGCCAGTAAGGTGGAGGTAAACTTAACTGATATTACCACCAATGATACGGCAAGTGTTTACAACGTAGAACTATTTGCAAATGACCAGGTTTTATTATTCAATATTAATCAATTCGCCGACAGGCAATACGTTGAAATTTTTGGTGAAGTAAGGAAAGAGGGAAAAGTTAATAAATATGGAGGTATGACCTTGCAGGATCTTTTATACTTGTCTGGAGGGTTAAAACAATCGGCTGAATATGGCAGAATTGAAATTTCCAGTATAGTAGATATAGATTCTGCTAAGGGTATGCAACAACCTACAAGAACTGTATTAAAAATAATGCGGGTGTCGCCAAATTTAGAGTTGGATAGTGCTTCGGCTAACTTTGTATTAAGACCTTACGATCAGGTTTACATTAGAAAAAATCCAACATTTGAGCTTCAGCAACTGATTACAATAAACGGTATGATCCAATACGCCGGACCGTATCCAAGGTTGAGTAAATCTGAAAGGTTATCATCTTATATAAACAGGGCAGGTGGTGTTAAAGAGGGTGCAGATTTAAGCGGTGCTATCTTATACAGAAAAAAAACACAGTTCTTTAGAGAGAATGTGGCAGATAGAGTTTCTTCCCTTAGCGACTCTTTAGGTAATATAAAACTCGATTCTGTTAAAACAAATATCAGTGCAGTGGCTAATGAGCCCGTTAGCATTGACTTGTATCGTGCTATGAAATATAACAATAGCAAGTATGATATTATTTTACAAGAAGGAGATGTGATTTTTATTCCGGAAATAAATCCTTTCGTAAACGTAAAAGGAATAGTACAATCGCCACTAAAATTAACATTTGATAAGGAGCACAGCAATGTTGCCTTTTATATTGACAAGGCGGGTGGATATGGTATAAGGCCATGGAGAAAACGTATTTATGTAACCTATGCAAATGGCAAAAGCCGAAGAACCAAGAATATTTTCTTCCTGCATTTTTATCCGAGGGTTAAAGAAGGTTCAACTGTAAATGTTCCTGAAAGACCACAGGGAGCAGAAATTACCGATACATTATTGCAAGTGGTTGTTTCCGCCATTCCTGTAGCATTAGCAGCTTTTATTGTTAATTTATTAAAGTAACTAAAACCCTGCATTAATTAAATGAACAATATTGAAATTATAAAACAGCTTTTAAAGAGACTTAAGAAATTCAGCTGGCTTATCGTTATAATTGCTTTGGTTTTTGGTGGCTTGTTTTACTACATGGCCAAGCAGAGTATCCTCATGTACACATCAAAAGCAACTGTGTTTCCATTAAATGGAACTACAGAAAGCAGTCCGGGCGCAACTATTAGCACCTTGCTGGGGCTTGGCGATGCTACAAAATCATTTACTGGCGATGCCTCTATAAATATTGTTGAGCTGGCAAGCAGTCGCCGTACAAGAGAAGCAGTTGCAATGGTGAAAATTCCATCTATGCAAAACAAAACCATCTCGCAACTTTTGATTGAAGAAAATAATAAGCATGTGGGGTTTTTGCGCAATCAATTTATTCAAATTCCAAAAGACAGTCTTTCGGAAATAAACATTGCCAATAACTTATTAAAAAACGCTTATGTTGCCAAGATTAACAAAAATGGTATTCTGGAACTTTATTTCACATACAGCGATCAGCAATTAGTAAGGGAAGTGAGTTATGTTTATATTGAAAAACTCTCGGACTTTTATATCAACCTCAAAAAGAAAAAAGCCCAGATTGATTATGAATTTGCTGTAAGAAAGGCGGATTCTTTACTAACTGTTTTAAATCAATTGGATAAACGTGCAATTGCACTTGATGAAAGTACATTTTTTACTAATGAAGGATTAAAAAGGTATAACCTGCCAAAAATTAACCTTGCGCAGGATAAAGCTACGGTTCAGTCTCAATATTATTATGCAGTAAATAACCGGGAGTCTGCAGCTTATCGTTTGCAAAAAGAAACACCTATTATAGAGCCGCTCGACAAACCAGAACCGCCATTTGATACCATGCAGAAATCCGCTACGATGTACAGTTTAATCGGGATTATTTTAGGTCTGTTTATAGGTATTTTACTAGTGAGCTGGAAAATTATTAATAAATATATGAGTGAAGAATTGCAGAAAGCTATTGAAAAAGCTTCTAAACCAAAACCAGAAATGTTGGTAGTTCAGGAAGAGCCAATTAAATAACCATACTTAAATAATTAAAAATGCCGGCTGCAAATTGCAGCCGGCATTTTTAATTATATTATTTGACATTTTATTTTCTAAAAGCCCATTTTATCATTTCCTTCCAGCTTGGTTTTTTACCATACATTAAAATACCGGTGCGGTAAATTCTTGCAGCAAACCATGTTGTAAACATAAAGCCAACAACCAGCGATACCATTGATAATGCCAGTTGCCAATAAGGAACCGTATTTGGCACCCCAAAAGGAATGCGTGCCATCATCACTATTGGTGAGCTGAATGGAATAATACTAGCCCAAACCGCAAGCGGGCTGCTTGGGTTTGATATGGCCGGAGACATTAACGCTATTGAAAAAATAATCAACATGGTAATAGGAAAACTTAAAGATTGAGCCTCTCTCATATCTTCATTAATAGCACTGCCGATGGCTGCATATAATGACGAGTAGAAAAAGAAACCCGCCAGCAAGTAAAATATAAAACAACCTACAACCAATGGAACATTTACACTGGTGAATACATTTTGTATTTGCCCTACCATAGATGATGCAGAGCCTGCAGCAGCACCAGAAGATTTTCCGATATTATAAATTACGAAAATACACACAATCCAAATTAAAAATTGGGTTAATGCCACCATGCCTATTCCAATAATTTTTCCAATCATTAATTGAAATGGTTTTACTGATGATACTACTACTTCTGCAATGCGGTTTGTTTTTTCTTCGGTTACGCCCATCATTACCTGCGATCCGTAAAGCAATAAAATAAAGTACATTAAAAAGCCTGAAACGTATCCGATAACAGTAGCGACGCCCGCATCAGAATTTTTATTTTTTTCATTATTAAGCTTAAGCGTTACTTCTTTATTTAAGATGGTTTCTTTGGCAATATCAATGCCAAGGCTATCATGTTTTATTTTGCTCCACATCAGGTTTACCTTTTTTTGTATGGGATTAACAGTTCCCAAACCAAAAGATTTTTTTGTGTTCACAATCAAGCTGTCTGTTCCATCCTTCCAATTGAAGGAAGCAGGTATTACAACGTACCCATCGTACCCAAGCGTATCAAAGCCTCCAATAATTTGCTCCTTGTTATTTGTTATAAGTTTTATGCCATTGGCTGTGTCAGTTTTATTTACAGTGTTAACCAAATCTGCATTAAATAAACCCGAGTTGTCAATTAGTGCAATGTTTAGGTTTTGCTTCGTTTTATCGGCTATGTAACCTGTGCCAAAAATAAGACCGAGGTACAAAAGCGGAAAAAGTATGGTGCCGATTATAAAGGTTCTTTTTCTTACCCGGGTAAGAAATTCCCTTTGTATTATTAAGATGATTTTTTTCATGATATAAAAGTTAATTGGGTTATTTATCAGGCTATATTTTCAAATTGTCTTGATGTTGGTGTGCCTTCAACAAGCTTAATAAATATATCGTTAAGCGAAGGAAGAATTTCCTGAAAGGCTACCACGCTACTGCCATTATTTATAAAATGACCAAGT
>JBBQPX010000009.1:0-19060 GCA_038216775.1 Chitinophagales bacterium | reverse complement strand
TTACAATATCGCCCAATATGCCTTTTGGTTTTTGGGTGGTGGCAATCAGTCTGTCTTCACCATCGTGGTATAAAAAAACGTTTAGTTCATCGTCTATTTTTGTACCGGCAGGCACAAAACGCTTAGGCAATAAAATTCCTTCTGCACCATCATCTAAATAAACACCAAAGTCAACTTCACGTAAAACTTTAAGTGTATTGTATTCGCCTGTTTTTATCATATACTATGTTGAGCGGCAAAGTTAAGCTATTGCAGAGTACCGGTTATTTTAAGTATTGCTTACTCAAATCTTAAAAAACTTGAGGTTATCAATCGCTTTACCATCCAAAAGCATTCAACGCCGCAGTTGGTTTTCCGGAATTGTCAAATGCGCCGAGTGTGTAACCTTGCCAATTATTGTATGCTTCTGGTTCCCAATAAAAAATGCCGAGGCCTTTATTATTTGCTATTGATTTTAATTTAGTTGCAAGGTCAGTAATGAATGCATTGCAGGCTGTGGGCTGGTCCCAGCTCATTCCAATTTCTGTAATCATTATTTCTGAACCATACCTTGCAATCATATCGTTCATGTTGGCAAGGCATTGCGTGTTTAGTGTGCTCCAGTTTGCAGGTGTAGGATACAGCGACATGCCAACCACATCCCATGTGGCACCGTTTGCCTTAAGACCGTCTAAATTCCATCTAAATAAGGCATTATCATAACCGTTAGAGAGGTGCACTATTACTTTTGAAGTTGGGCTAACTGCTTTAACTGCATTGTATCCTGCAATAAAAAATTTTGCGTAATTCGCCATATTGGTTGATGCTTTTCCTTCAGGCCAAAGCATGCCATCGTTTGTTTCGTTACCTACTTGCACCCATTCTGGTGTAATGCTATTTGTTTTTAAAGTATTCATTACTGCAAGCGTGTGGTTGTAAACTGATGTTTGTAAAGTAGCAACATCCTGTGCTGCCCAAGCGGCGGGTTTTGTTTGTTGACTTGGGTCTGACCATGTATCGCTGTAGTGAAAATCAATCATAATTTTCATGCCCAGATTTTTCGCACGAATTGCTTTTGTAACCACGTCTGCGGTGTTGTTCCAGCCGGCAGCAGGGTTTACCCAAACTCGCAGCCTGATTGAAGTTATGCCGGCATTCTTCAGCAGTTGCATACATTCGGTTTGTGTGCCAACAGCACTATAAAATTTAAGACCTGCGTTTTCCATTTCTGTAAGCCAACTCACATCCGCACCTTTAACCATAGAAGTAGTGGGCGGCAATACAACTGGATTTGGCTTTGTGCCTGATTTGCTGCAACTACCTCCCGCAAACGAGAATATCAAAAGAAGCAGCATGAAATTCATTTTCATATTATAGTTGGTGAGTTTTTGTTTCATGATTTATTAAAGATCTGTTTAAAAAAAAGAATTCAGCAATCTAACCAATATGCAAGTATATAAAAATATTGATGGAACATTAAACCTGAAATGCTATGAATTGGTTACTTAAACATAAGCTTTTATATGTCCTTAAAAAAATGAAGATATACTGCCATGGCCGTTTTATGCGTTATTACTACGATATTTTACTTTGGTATTATATTGTTGGGAATTGTAAGGTGTTGCTGGCAAATTAATGTTGTCACGCTTATTTCGTTATCTTCACCCTTTAAAAAATTATTTACATTGAAGTTTACAGATTTTGGTTTTGACGAGCGGCTTATGGAAGGAATTGACGCCTCTGGTTATCAGGACGCAACCCCGGTTCAGGAACAGGTAATTCCCCTTATTATGGCAGGTAAAGATGTTATTGCATCTGCCCAAACAGGTACAGGTAAAACTGCTGCTTTTTTATTGCCATTAATCAACAAAATTATTACAGACGAGCATGAGGACCATACTAACAATGCGTTAATAATTGTTCCTACACGGGAGCTTGCTGTGCAGATTGCCCAGCATATGGAAGGCCTTTCTTATTTTACCTCTGTTAGTTCTATTGCGGTGTATGGTGGTGGCGATGGTAATGCATTTGTGCAGGAAAAAAAGGCGTTAAGCCATGGTGCAGATGTGGTTATTTGCACACCGGGCAAAATGATGAGCCATATTAAAATGGGTTACGTTAAAATGGCTGGTCTTAAATATTTAATTTTAGATGAAGCAGATCGCATGCTTGATATGGGCTTTTATGATGATATTATGTTCATCATAGACAGCTTGCCAAAGAAGCGTCAGAACCTTTTATTTTCGGCAACCATGCCAACTAAAATAAGAGAACTGGCAAGAAAAATTTTACATGAGCCTGCAGAAATAAATATCTCCATCAGCAAACCAAACGAAAAAATTGTTCAGGCAGCTTTCGTTGTGTATGATACCCAAAAAATACCCTTAGTAAAACACCTCCTGCAAAAGAAGGATTTTAAAATGGTGCTTATTTTCTGCAGCAGCAAAATTGCTGTTAAAAATCTTACCCGGGATTTAAAGCGGGCTAAATTTTTAGCAGATGAAATACATAGTGACTTGGATCAAGATAAACGTGAAGATGTGCTGATACAATTTAAAAGCGGCAGATTACCCATTTTAGTAGCTACCGATATTTTAAGCAGAGGCATTGATATTGACAATATTGATTTAGTAATTAATTACGATGTGCCCCACGATGGTGAAGATTATGTACACCGTATTGGCCGTACAGCAAGGGCTGCAGCCGATGGCACGGCATATACTTTTATTTCGATGAAAGAGCAGCGCAAATTTTTAACCATCGAAAAGCTTTTAGGAAAACCTGTACCCAAACTACAGGTGCCTGAGGAGTTGGGCGAAACACCGGCTTACAACACAGCTCCTTCTGGTGGCGGTGGCGGATACGCAGGAAAGAAAAAATTTAACAAACCGAGACGGTTTAATAATAATCCTCAAAAATAACGCCCTTCGTTAAATTCAGTTTCGTTAATACTTACCCGTTGCCACAGTTAATTTATCAGCCACAGCGTGGCGAAATTTTGGTAGCAAAAATATTAATGAATTATTTTAGCCCCAGCGGGGCGGCATTTTTAAAAAATATCGCCCCGCTGGGGCTTTTGAAATTTTAAAATACTCTTTTTACTACCAAAATTCCGGCTCTACGAGCCTTAAAATACCAAATAAAATAACTCCGCTAATCGGTTAATATTTATCTAAAATTACTAAGACTTTACCGTTTTAGCAGGCTTGCAAAAGATTACCTGATGGCTTGATTGTATATTTGTAAAAAACAGTTTCCATCAGCTCACCTTCCACCATATTATTAAGCCCGATTGAATATTTAAATGGTGTAACCACCTTTAAAGGCGATTTACTGCGAAAAGAATTGGGCATTTTTACTTTTAAAGATTTGTTGGAGTTTTATCCCTTCAGGCATATAGATAAAACGAAACTTGATAAAATAGGTGCTTTATCTTATACTGATGAATATGCACAGGTTGCGGGAAAACTTACACACCTGGAAATTTTGGGTGAAGGCAGAGGCAAAAGATTAACTGCCAGGTTGCAGGATGAAACCGGTGAAATTGAATTGGTTTGGTTTCAGGGAATAAACTGGATACAAAAGGCGGTAGAGGTTGGGCATCAATATCTGGTGTTTGGCAAATTGAGTTTTTTTATGAGCAAACCACAAATTGCTCATCCGGAAATAGAGGGTTTTACGGCGCAAAAAGCAGAAGGAAAATCTTTTTTAGAACCCGTTTATTCATCTACAGAAAAATTAAAAGCAAAAGGTTTAAATGGAAGAGCTATTGGCAAATTGACTTACACGTTGTTGCAAATGCTTACCGAAAGAGATTTGCCCGAAAATTTGCCGGAATCAATCATCACACAATACAAATTCATAAGCCGTTTCAGCGCCAGCATGCAAATTCATTTTCCTGCATCTGAAAAACATTTTCAACATGCCGTAAGGCGTATAAAGTTTGAGGAATTGTTTTTTGCCCAACTACGCCTGGGTTTAATAAAATCTCGCAGGCACAGGCACAGCAAGGGTTGGGTATTTGGGCAGGTGGGAGATTTGTTCAATAATTTTTATAATCAATATTTACCATTTGAATTAACCGGCGCACAAAAACGGGTACTTAAAGAAATACGGAAAGATACTGGCAGCGGCAAACAAATGAACCGCCTTTTGCAAGGCGATGTAGGCAGCGGAAAAACCATTGTAGCATTAATGATGATGCTGCTTGCGGCAGACAATAATTTTCAAAGTGTGCTGATGGCACCAACTGAAATTTTAGCGCAGCAACATTTTAACAGCATTAGTGATTTGGTAAAAGATATGCCAGTTTGTGTAAAATTGCTTACCGGCTCATCTAAAACTAAAGCACGTAAAGAAGTGATGAAATTTTGTGAGGATGGCTCGTTGAATATTTTGATTGGTACACATGCTGTGATAGAGGATAAGGTTGTATTTAAAAATCTCGGCTTTGCCGTAATAGATGAACAGCACAAGTTTGGTGTGGCTCAACGTGCGCAATTGTGGAAAAAAAATACCATTCCGCCCCATGTGCTTGTAATGACCGCAACGCCAATACCACGTACACTGGCATTAACTGCCTATGGCGATTTAGATTATAGTGTAATTGATGAGTTGCCACCGGGCAGAATTCCTATTAATACTGTCCATCGCTCCGAAAGTGCAAGACCGCAGGTGATGGATTTTGTAAAAGAAGAGATTGCAAAGGGAAGGCAGGCATACATTGTGTATCCTTTGATTGAAGAAAGTAGCAAAATGGATTACGAAAACCTGATGAAAGGTTTTGAAGAAGTGAAATCTTTTTTTCCGGAACCAAAATACTGGATAAGTATGGTGCATGGCAAACAACCTGCGGAGCAGAAGGAAACAAATATGCAAAGGTTTGTAAAAGCCGATACACAAATAATGGTTAGCACAACAGTAATTGAGGTTGGTGTTAACGTGCCAAATGCAAGTGTAATGGTAATTGAAAGTGCCGAGAAATTCGGCCTGTCGCAATTACACCAATTACGCGGCAGGGTGGGCAGGGGAGCAGAGAAAAGTTTTTGCATTTTATTAACAGGTTCCAAGGCATCAAAAGATGCCCGTGAACGGTTAAAGACAATGGTGGCAACAAATGACGGATTTAAAATAGCCGAGAAGGATTTAGAAATTCGTGGACCGGGAGATATAGAAGGAACAAAACAAAGTGGTTTGTTAAACTTTAAGTTGGCAAATATAGTCCAAGACAGAATTATATTGGAAGCAGCAAGGAGTGCAGCCGAAACTATATTGGAAATTGACCCAGACATGACAATACCGGAACACCTGCCTGTTAAAAATTATCTGCAGCAGCAAAAAGGCAAAACAGTATGGAGTAAAATTTCGTAACTAAAAATACCTGTTTGCAGATTGTTAAAATCAGTTTTTTTTGCCGTTAATTAAGTAAATTGTAAAAAAGAGTTGCTTGAAGATTATATATAAAATATTACATCGATTTATTGCGGTTGTTTCATTTTTATTTTGTGCTGAGTATTTGCATGCTCAAATGGAGTTTGTACAAAATAAGGGACAATGGGATAGCCGTGTTGAATACCGTGGCGAGTTTAGCACAGGCGCTTTCTATATAGAAAAGCAAGGCTTTACTGTGGATATTCACAACACTGATGATTTAAATAATTTATCAGAACAATTTCATGGCCACAGTTCTAATGCCGGGCAGCCAATTGTTTTACGATCACATGCTTATAAAGTTAAATTTCTCGGAGCAAAATCTTTTATAGCAAATGTTCCCGATAAAATTCAACCTGATTACAATAATTATTTTTTGGGTAACGATCCATCCAAATGGGCTACTGATTGTAAAATTGCGCAGGCGGTAAGTTATCAAAATGTTTATCCTAATATAGACGTAAGATATTACAGCGATGGCGGCAAAATGAAATATGATATTATAGTACATCCTGGCGGTAAAGTAAACGATATTGCCATGCAATATACCGGCGCTGATAAAGTAGAAGTAAGTAACAAAGAGTTACTAATTAAAACGTCGGTAGGCGAAGTAAAAGAGTTATATCCATACACATACCAGATTGGTTCAGGATCAAAACAAACTATAAATTGTAAGTACGTTGTAAAAAATAATATTGTTCGTTTTAATGTGGGCGAATATGATCCTAATGCCACTTTGGTAATTGATCCGTCTTTAATATTCGCATCCTACACAGGTAGCACGGCAGAAAACTGGGGATACACAGCCACGCCAGCACCTGACGGAAGTTTCTATGCCGGCGGTATAGCATTTCGATCTGGTTTTCCTGTTTCCCCAGGAGCTTATCAAACAACTTATGGTGGAGGTATAAATGAAGATGGAACGGGTGGTTACGATATTGCGATACTAAAATTTTCGCCTAATGGGAATAACCGTTTGTATGCCACTTATTTGGGCGGAGGTGGTAATGAGCAACCTCATAGTATGATTTGTGATCCACAAGGCAATTTATTTATAGCTGGCAGAAGTAATTCAAGCGTCTATCCTGGAATAAAAGTGGGTGTTGGTGGGGGTTATGATATTGTAGTTACTAAGTTAAATGCTACTGGCACAACCCTGCTCGGCTCCATAAGAATAGGTGGTACCGGGGACGATGGTGTAAACATACGTGGTAAGTACACTGCCCCCGAAGGTAATGATGCAACCAGAAGAAATTATGGTGATGATGCGAGGAGTGAAGTGATTTTAGATGCAGCAGGAAATGTTTTACTGGCATCATCTACCCAATCCAAGGCTACTGGCGAACTAAATGGAGGTTTCCCCATCAGAAACTCTGCTATTCAAACTACGTTTGCAGGCGGCAGACAAGATGGCGTAATCTTAAAATTTACTCCCGATTTAAGGACTGTATTATTCAGTACTTTTTTTGGTGGAATTGGAGATGACGCTTGTTTTGTTTTGTCGCAAAACCCATTAAGTGGAGATATTTATGTAGCCGGTGGAACAACGAGCACTGATTTGCCGGGTGATACAACCGGTGTAATGCAGCCCAACAACGCAGGGTTGGGTGGCTCTACAGATGCATTGATAGATGGATTTATTACACAAATAAAAAATGATGGCTCCGCAATTGTACGAACTACCTATCAGGGTACAACGGGTGCAGATCTTGTTTATGGTATTCAGTTTGATAAACTGGGATATCCTTATATAATGGGCACTACTACCGGCGACTGGCGGATATTTAACGCAAACTACAGCAACCCGGGCAGCAAGCAATTTATAAGTAAGTTGATGCCTGATTTGTCACGATATGTTTATTCTACAACATTTGGTACTGCAGCGCCTTTCCCTAATATTTCGCCTATTGCATTTTTGGTTGATAGATGCCAGAATGTTTATGTTTCTGGATGGGGCGGCGGCATAAATAATGATAAGCTATTTTCTTCTGCGGGAACTTTAGGTATGCCTGAAAAAAATCCGCTGGTAAACTCCAATGGGCAGGCGCTATCGCAACCCGATGGCCGGGATTTTTACTTTTTCGTACTCAAAAGAAATGCAGATTCTATTCTTTTCGGTTCTCATTTTGGGCAAACAGGAAGTTTTGGCGACCACGTAGATGGTGGAACCAGCAGGTTTGATAATAATGGAATAATTTATCAGGCAGTTTGTGCCTGTGGAAGCAGCACGGCAACTATACCTTTCCCTACAACACCCGGTGCCTGGTCAAGAAGAAACGGAGCTTTAGGATGTAACGAAGCTGCGATTAAAATCGAAATGAATTTTGCTGGTATTGGAGCAAGCGTAAAAGCTACTATTGACGGTGTGGTTGATACGATTGGATGCGTTCCACTAACCGTAACATTTACAGATACGCTGGCGAAAGGCAAAATGTATATATGGGTTTACAACGATCCTTTCAGCGGTGTGCAACGTGATACAACTTACGCACCCAATAACACCGTAAGTCACACTTACAATCAAACAGGAAAATTTCCGTTGATGCTGATTTCTATTGATTCTTCTACTTGCAACATTGCAGATACCGCCAAAACAACAGTGAAAGTTGGTGATAATCAGGTTAATGCTGATTTTTCATTTTTTAAATTGGACTCCTGTAACAGTTTGCGATACCAGTTTAATAATCTTACAACAGCAACAGTTCCTAATTATACCAGCCAAAGTTTTTTATGGGATTTTGGTGATGGCACTCCACCAATAAGAACTGGGTTCGGCCCTCAAATTCATACGTATCCTTCAACTGGTTCATATATTGTAACACTTATAATAGATGATACCACATTTTGTAATGCACCGGATACGGCTAAAAAAACTTTGCGGATAAGCCCAAATGTAAAAGCTATTTTCTCGACGCCTGTACGTGGTTGCGTACCATATGATGCAGAGTTTAAAAATCTTTCTTTAGGTGGAACGGAGTGGATCTGGGAATTTGGAGACGGGCAAACTTCCACTGATTTTGAACCGATACATACTTACAATTCAACAGGTACCTACAACGTGCGCCTCATAGCAACCGATACAAGTACCTGTAACAAAACGGATACATCGGCATACTTTACTATTACTGTATTTCCAAAACCAACGGTGGCATTTAATTGGACGCCTAATCCACCGCAGGAAAATACCATCACATTTTTTAATAACCTTTCTGTAGGTGCCACAAGCTATCTTTGGGATTTTGGAGATGGAGAAAGCTCAACGCTTACTAATCCATCTCACCAATACAATGCAACCGGCACTTATCAGGCAACTTTATACGCTTATAATATTGCCAATTGTGTTGATAGCCTTACGCAAGATGTGCCCATACTTATTGTTCCGCTGCTGGATGTGCCCAATGCATTTACGCCAGGACGATTTACAACCAATGGCGTAATAAAAGTGCAAGGGTTTGGAATAGGAAAAATGACCTGGAAAATTTTTAACAGATGGGGCCAGGTTGTATTTGCAACAACCGATAGAAACCAAGGATGGGATGGAACCTTTAAAGGAACATTACAGGCGTTGGATGTTTACACGTATGTGCTCGACGTTGAATTTACCGACGGACAAAAGCTTAGAAAAACCGGCGATATTACTTTGTTGCGATAAATGTAAAAATGGCAAAAAGAAATTGTTGCAATTAGAGTAGGATTGCTGAATTAACTGATTGTGTAGAAA
Source organism: Chitinophagales bacterium (assembly GCA_038216775.1). GTDB lineage: Bacteria > Bacteroidota > Bacteroidia > Chitinophagales > Chitinophagaceae > Ferruginibacter. Next base: position 9,930 of record JBBQPX010000009.1, on the reverse strand, counting down.
AATTTGGAGGTGATTTATAATTTTAAATCATCGTTAGTTGTAAAAGAGGTAAAACAGACACCATGATCAAAATTTTTAAAAAAATATTTTTCTTTATCGTTCTACTGCAAATGAATAATCTGCAGGCGCAGGATTTGCATTTCTCTCAATTCTTCAACTCGCCTTTGTCAACTAATCCTGCCAATACTGGTTTTATTCCTGACGCCGATTATCGTATCGGAGCAAATTATCGCAACCAGTGGAGCTCTGTTATGACTGTGCCTTACAAAACAATCAGCGTTTTTGGAGATGCACAGGTATTTAGAGACAAGCTTGAAAACGGTTGGCTTGGCTTGGGTGGATTAATTTTAAATGATGTGGCAGGTTCTGGAAGCTTAACCAGTACAAAAGTTTATGGCTCTGTGGCATATCATCAAATGCTGGGCTTAAGCAGTTTGCTTTCTGCTGGCTTTAATATCGGCTGGGCAAACAAGCGTATTAATCCAAGCAAGCTTACATTTCCCGATCAGTTCGATGGCAAGTTTTTCGATGGTACACGACAGTCTGATGCAAAAAATGGTTTGGTAAATACAAGTGTAAGTTATCTTGATATACATGCAGGTATGAACTATGCCTATTTTCCTGATGAGAATGTTTACATAAACGCAGGTTACTCAATACAGCACGCCAACAGACCACGTGAAACTTTTTTTAATGATAACGCTACAAATGCCAGCAGAATTCCCATAAGGCAAACTGCATTTGTAAATGCCATTTTAAAAGTTAACGACAGGGTTATTGTAAACCCCAATGCATATTTTTCCACCCAGGCAAAAGCAACCGAACTTGTTTTCGGCATCAACGCCAATTATAATCTCTCTCAACTTGGTGAGGGTGGAGAAAAGCAATTGCTTGCGGGTATTTATTACCGCTTAGGAGATGCTATTGCGCCCATGGTTGGTTTTGAAATAAAAAATGTGCAGTTCGCTTTTAGTTACGATGTTACCATGTCTGGCTTAAGCAAATATAATGGCTACCGCGGCGCCAGTGAGTTAAGCATTATTAAAAAAGGATTTTATCCGGATAATGTTGACAGGCAATCGCTCTGCCCTAAGTTTTAATATACATCCGTTACAATTTTACAAACTCACTATTTTAACCGATTTTTGCAAAAATAATTTTTCATGCAAACTGTGGCAGCGGCAGCAAATAATGCATTGCTTTATATAGATTCCTTTAAAAATATTGTAGGAGATGGTTATGTTTTTACAGATGAGGAAAATTTAAATAATTACGCCCATGACGAAACAGAAAACCTACATTTTTTACCAGAAGTAGTAATTAAACCCAGATCAGCACAGGAAATCAGTAAAATTATGATCATTTGTAATCAGCATAAAATACCGGTTACACCACGTGGTGCCGGTACTGGTTTAAGCGGTGGAGCATTGCCGCATCTTGGTGGAGTTTTACTTTCAATGGAGCGCATGAATTCTATTTTGGAAATAGACGAACGCAACCTCCAGGTAACCACAGAACCTGGTGTTATCACAGAGGTTTTGCAGGATTCTGTAAAGGAAAGAGGTTTGTTTTATCCGCCCGACCCAAGCAGCAGAGGCAGTTGTTTTATTGGTGGTAATATTGCTGAAAACAGTGGTGGTCCTAAGGCTGTAAAATACGGCGTTGTAAAAGATTATGTTTTAAATCTGGAAATTGTTTTGCCTACCGGCGAAATTATGTGGACAGGTGCAAACGTGTTAAAAAACTCTACCGGTTATAATTTAACACAATTAATTGTTGGAAGTGAAGGAACTTTAGCCATTGTTACAAAGATTGTTTTAAAGCTTTTGCCATTTCCAAAATATGATTTATTGATGCTGGTGCCTTTTAATTCTTTGGAGAAAGCAGGTGAAGCTGTTAGTGCTATTTTTCGGGCAGGTTTTACGCCGAGCGCTATGGAACTTGTAGAGATAAATGCGTTAAAAATTGTAAGCAAATTTGTAGATAGTACGGTGGTGCCGGTAACTGACGAAATGGAAGCGCATTTAATAATAGAGGTAGATGGTAATCATTTGGATACTTTAATGAGTGAGATGGAAGCCATTGCAGAACTGCTGCTTACATACGATTGTGGAGATGCCTTTTTTGCAGATGATGCCCAACAAAAGGCAGAACTTTGGAAATTGCGCAGGCGTGTAGCAGAAGCAGTTAAAATTGATGGATATACAATAGAGGAAGATACCGTTGTACCGAGGGCAGAACTGCCAGCCTTGATACGCGGCGTAAAAAAACTGGGTATTGAGTATAATTTTGATGTAGTATGCTACGGCCATGCTGGCGATGGAAACCTCCACGTTCGTATAAAAAAGCCCGGCAGTATTTACAGCCTTAATAATGCCGATGTAATACCAGCTTTAAAGGCGCTGTTTCAATTAGTGAAATCGCTTGGCGGCACCATTAGCGGCGAGCACGGAATAGGATTGATACAAAAAGAATATATGGATATTGTATTTGATGATGCTGGTTTACAATTAATGCGGGGCATAAAGAAAACGTTCGACCCAAATAATATTTTAAACAGCGGAAAAATATTTGACATGGCCTGACGTGTTTTTATGGTCCGACGTCTTGTCTGATCATAAAAAATATGTGTTGATAAAATTTTATAAGCAGTTTATATTTTGAAACTGTTTAAACTTAACTGGATTATTATTATCTAAATTTTTTTAAACAGAAAACTAATAAGTACCATGAAAAAATTAATTATCGTTTTAGTATTATTAAGCAGCACTTTTATTTCTAAAGCACAAGATGAGAAAGAAGGAAGAGATGAAAGAAAGGGGGTATTTAAAAAGGAAAATTTATTTACCGGCGGAAGTGCAGTTGTTTCTGTTGGTAGTTATTCTACTATTTTAGGATTAAGTCCGGTATTAGGTTATAGCATTAATAAATGGATTGATGCCGGTGTTATTTTTAATTTTACATACGCGTCATCCCGTGATGTGTATTACGATCCATATGCGAATGGATATTTTGTTAGCGATGATAAGTTAAGGCAAACCCAGCTTGGCCCTGGTGTTTTTGCAAGGTTTTATCCTTTAAAATTTCTTTTTGTTAATGCGCAAACAGAGTTGAATTTTATAACCAGTAAAATAGTGTCTCCCAATGCTCCAACTTATAAGGAAAAAAGTTCGGCTGCGAGTCTGCTGTTAGGCATTGGTTACGCAGGCGGAAGACAGGGTGTTGGCGATCTGTTTTACTATATTTCTATTAACGGAGATTTTTCAGGTAACACAAATTCGCCCTATGTAGGAATTTCTGAAAGTGGTAAAGCTGTTATTACGCCAATCTTTAAGGCAGGATTACAAATTCCGTTGTTTCAGGGCAAAAACAGGTAGGTTTTATAAATAAGGCGATAAGTCCGATGCGTTTTCGAGCACGACCAGCTTTTCCTCAACCTTGTCATATAAAAAACCTTCACTTTCCATTGTTTTAGCAAAGGCCAAAAGGTTGTTGTAGAAACCTGCCGTATTCAATATAAATATTTTTTTATTGTGAATATTTAGTTGGTTCCAGGTAAGCATTTCAAAAAATTCATCCATGGTGCCATAGCCACCAGGTAGAATGATTGCGGCATCGCATTTTTCGTATAACATTTTCTTACGGGTATGCATATTTTCAACAATGATAAGTTCGGTAATGCCCTTGTGATGATGTTCTCTTTCCTTTAAAATTTCTGGAATGATACCAACTACTTTTCCATTTTTTTCAAGTACCGCATTTGACACAGCACCCATAATCCCTTTATTGCCTCCTCCATAAATAAGTGCTATTTTTTTTGATGCCAATAAATGACCTAACGCTATCGCTTCCTGCACAAATAAAGGGTTGTTGCCGGTTTTAGAACCACAAAAAACAGCCAGAGAATTAATCCGCATAAAACTTTATTAATTATTTAAGGGCAAAGACACGATATTTTCTTTACTTTAAGGATTATTTTTAAGTAAACGATTTGTATGTCACCATTTTTGCTATTCAGTTTTGTAATTGGTTATTTTATTTTATTGCTTGTTGTAGCCTATTTTACTTCTAAAAATTCTAACAACGATTCTTTTTTTATTGGTAACCGCAGCAGTAACTGGATGCTGGTGGCCTTTGGTATGATTGGCACATCGCTTAGCGGTGTAACGTTTGTAAGTGTGCCAGGAACCGTTGGTGCCGTTGGGTTTCAGTATTTTCAAGTGGTAATAGGGTATTTTTTGGGCTACCTCGTTATTGCCTATGTATTACTGCCGGTTTACTACAAATTAAACCTCACATCTATTTATTTATACCTGCAAAAAAGATTTGGTCCGGTATCTTATAAAACAGGCGCTTTATTTTTTATTGTGTCAAGGGCATTAGGCGCTACAGCCCGTATGTTTTTAGTAATTAATATTTTGCAGTTATTTATTTTAAATAAAATGGGTGTGCCTTTTTGGGCAACCTCCTTAATCATTTTATTGCTTATTTTATTATATACTTTTGAAGGTGGCGTAAAAACAATTGTGTACACAGATACTCTGCAAACAACTTTTATGTTGCTTGGCCTCATCATATGTATAGTTACTATTGTTAGTAAAATGGATATGGGCCTTGGTGAAATTTTTACTTCTATGAAGGAGAATAAATTGTCGCAGATTTTTAATACGGATGTAAACTCCTCCAGTTATTTTCTCAAACATATATTAGGAGGTATGTTTATCACCATCGCCATGACGGGCCTTGACCAGGAAATGATGCAGAAAAATATAAGCGTGAGAACATTGAAAGATTCGCAGAAAAATATTTTAACCCTTAGCACTGTTTTGATATTTGTAAATCTGCTGTTTTTATTTATGGGTGGATTGCTATACCTGTATGCAGCAAAAACTGGTGTTACAATAAAAGGAGATGATTTGTTTCCTACCATTGCATTAGGAGGAACGTTGTCTGTGGCAGTTTCCATTATTTTTATTATTGGTTTAATTTCTGCTTTATTTCCTAGTGCTGATGGTGCCTTAACGGCATTAACTTCCTCATTTTGCATTGATATACTAGGTTTAAAGAAAAATAAAAATCTTACAGAAAAACAAAAACGTACAACAAGGTTAACAGTTCATATAACATTTGCAGCTATATTCTTTTTGTTGGTAATGGTTTTTAAATGGATAGATGATAAATCTATTATTGATGTGATTTTAAAAGTAGCTGGTTACACATACGGGCCGTTGCTTGGCTTGTTCGCTTTTGGTATTTTAACGCATCGTAAAATAAAAGATAAATATGCTTTAATTGTCTGCATTTTATCTCCATTAATAATTTTCGGTATCGACTTTATTAATAACCCCGATTGGTACATCAGCCATTTTGGAATAGCTGAATCAACAGGCGCTAGTTTAAAAGCATTTTCTGATAAATTATTTGGTGGTTTTAAACTAGGTATTGAGATATTGATTTTTAATGGTCTGGTAACTTTTCTTGGTCTCTATATTATTTCTACAAAAGATGTAAAAAGAGAACTTGAACAAGAAGTAAACGACGGGGATGAACATGTACAAGCTACCGTTTAAATTTAATCTTCTTACATAGAAAAATATCTTTAAAGTGTTTAAAGTGCCATCCTGCATAATTTAATAATTGCAACAGGTCATTATTTCTTAACAAATAAAAATACTTTACTTATATTTTTAACGTTTTCTGTATGGATTTAGTTAACCCAAAAGTAGAGCAATATGCAAAGCATTGCAGTACAGCATTAGATGCTGTACTAAGTGAGATTGAAGACTACACTTTGTCTAATCATGCACATGCACATATGCTAAGCGGGCATGTGCAGGGTAAAGTTCTGGAATTTGTTAGTAAAATGATTGCACCTCAGCAGATTTTAGAAATAGGCACATTTACTGGCTTTAGTGCATTGTGCCTTGCGAAAGGATTGCAGGATAGTGGTAAATTGCATACCATTGAATTAAGGGAAGACGATGCAGCCACTGCAAAAAACTATTTTACAAAAGCAGCTATGCATGATAAGATCGTGTTGCACATTGGCAATGCAATGGATATAATACCTACATTAAACGAAACTTGGGATTTGGTATTTATTGATGCCGATAAAGTGAACTATATTAACTATTACGAATTAACTTTGCCATCAGTAAAAAAGGGTGGTTGGGTGCTTGCAGATAATGTGCTTTTTCATGGTGATGTGTTGGAAGAAACCATAAAAGGGAAAAATGCCAAAGCCATAAATGAGTTTAACGAACATGTAAAAAATGACAGTCGGGTTCAGCAGGTTTTGCTAACTGTAAGAGATGGTCTTTTATTAATCCAAAAAAAATAAGAGAATGCATAAATTTGTTTTTGCAGTTTTATTTAGTGTAATTTCTTTAACGGTAGCAGCACAACGGATGTCTATTGATGAATACGTTGTAAAGTATAAAGATGCTGCTATAAACGAGATGAAGCGATCTGGCGTGCCTGCTTCTATTACACTTGCACAGGGTATTTTAGAGTCGGAAAGCGGAAACAGCGAACTTGTAAAAAAATCAAATAATCATTTCGGTATCAAATGTAAAAGTAACTGGAGCGGCGATAGCGTTACACACGACGATGATGCTGCAGGAGAATGTTTCAGAGCTTATAATAATGCCGGCGATAGCTACCGGGATCATAGCGATTTTTTATTAGCCAATAAACGTTACAGTGCATTGTTTAATCTTGACCCAACAGACTATGCTGGTTGGGCAAGAGGATTAAAAAAAGCTGGCTATGCCACAAATCCACAATATCCGCAGTTATTAATTAAATACATTGAACTATATAATCTGCAGCAATACAGTTTAACAGCTTTAAACGAATTGCCTAAAATGGATATTGCAAAAACAGGCGATGGTGACGAAGTGCCGCCTGTTGAAAAAGTTGAGGCAAAAATTACTGCTTCAAATACCAATAGCGCAACTAACGCGGTGTTAACTGGAGTAGCGCCTGATAAAGCAACAAATATCAATGGCACTAAGTGTATCTATGTTAAAAAGGGAACGTCAATATTAGTAATTGCCAATGGTAATAATATAGATTTAAGCAGGCTTTTAGATTTTAATGATATGACCCTCGATGGCATTTTAGAAAAAGACCAATACATTTATCTTCGTAAGAAACCCAAAACCGGCGATAAAGATTTTTATCAGGTGCAAGCAGGGCAAAACTTGTATGATGTTTCGCAGGATGCGTGCATTCAGCTGAAGTATTTATTGGAGTATAATAATTTAACTGCCAATTCAAAAATTACTGCTAATACTAAATTAGCGCTGCAGCCAAATTTAAATGCTGTAGCACTTGTGGAAAGCAATAAAAATACGAAAGTGCATACAGTAGTTCCAAAAGAGGGTTTGTACAGCATTGCCAAAAATTATAAGGTAACTGTGCAGCAATTAAAAGAATGGAATAGCTTAGCTTCTGATGATCTTAAAATCGGTCAGGAGATAATAGTTTCAAAATAATAACACGATTTGTTTAAACATTGATAAAAAATAAAATAATGATCATTCAGGTACTCGATAAAAAATTTCAACCCTACATAAAAGCACAGCAGATTCAGGAGCAGATTGATCGTTTGGCAAAAGAAATTAACGAAGACTACGCTGGTAAAAAGCCGCTGTTTATCGCCATTTTGAATGGTTCATTTATGTTTGCTTCAGACTTGTTTAAAGCCATTACCGTTGATGCTGAAATTTGTTTCATAAAACTCGCATCATACAAGGGAACCAAATCTACCGGAAATGTAATTACCTCTATTGGCCTTGATGAACCATTAAATGGCAGGCATGTAGTGGTTATAGAAGATATTGTTGATACCGGAAAAACTTTAACTGAAATTTTACCACAGCTAATTAACCAACAACCTGCAAGATTGTAAATTGCGGCCTTATTACATAAGACCGATGAGATAACACATCCCATTAATATTGACTACCTTGGGTTTAGTGTGCCGAACAAATTTCTTTTGGGCTTTGGGCTTGATTATGATGGGTTGGGAAGAAATTTAAAAGAAATTTACCAGTTGGTTGAGGAATAAGCAGGCAACATAAAGCGAAAAAAGAATATCTTAGTTTCGGATATAATAATCCACCTGCCAATCTGCTTGCAATTGAAAAAGGTATTATTCTATATTTCGTTTTTATTAATAACTGGTACTGCCAGTGCGCAGTACTATTTGCGTGGAGAAATAAAAGATGAAAATGCAAAAGCGCTTGCGAACGCAAAAATTCTACTGCTCTCAAAAAATCAACGTTATACTTCGGGTCCCTTTGGCGGTTTTGGTATTACTACCAACGACCAGTTCGATTCAATTTTAGTAACCTTAGATGGTTACGATCAGAAATTGATTAAAGTTAATTGCGAGCAATGGCAAAACATTGTGTTGAAAATGCTGCCATCGAATGTTAGCAGTAACAGACCCAAGCTTATTTCTGTTACAAAAAATCTAGATCAGACTACCAAAATGCATTTGTATATCAACAACGAAACCTATTTTCAGTTAGTTGAAAACGAATATGTAGTTGCACAGAAATTTCCCAATACAGGCTTTTCGCTAAATGTAAATAAAGCATCTTACAGCAATGTTCGTCGTTTTATAAACATGAATAGCATGGTGCCGCCGGATGCGGTGCGTACCGAAGAAATGATCAACTACTTTAACCTGCATTATCATGAGCCCGAAAAAGATAGCATTTTTAGCTTTCAGTCGCAGCTCGCTTCCTGTCCCTGGGATGCGGAAAAGCAATTGCTTTACTTGAACGTGAGTGCGAAAAAATTGAATTTAAACATGGTGCCTCCCGGCAATTTTGTTTTCTTAATTGATGTGTCTGGCAGTATGGATCAACCAAACCGATTGCCAATGCTTAAGGCTGCTTTTCAAATGTTTGTAAAAAATCTGCGGCCAATTGATACCATGTCTATTGTATCCTATGGTGGAAATGTGAGCATTGACTTGCAACCTACAGGCGGGGCAGATAAAGAAAAAATTTTAAAAGTAATTGAGAGCTTATCCGCCAGCGGCGATACACCTGGCGAAGCTGCTTTAATTACAGCCTATGAACTTGCACGGCACATATATAAAGAAGGAGCAAGTAACCGTGTTATATTGGCAACTGATGCAGATTTTAACAGAGGCGAAACTTCGGAGAAAGCATTGGACGATTTGATAACTAAGGAAAGGCAGTTTGGTATTTACCTTACCTGCCTTGGTGTAGGTGTGGGCAATTTTAAAGATTCTAAACTGGCTGTTCTGGCAAAAAAAGGGAATGGCAATTTTGCTTACCTCGATAATATTAATGAGGCCGAAAAGGTTTTAGTAAAAGAACTTACCCAAACTTTTTACGCAGTTGCAGATGATGTTTTTATGAACCTGAAATTCAACAGTAATTATGTAAAATCATATCGGTTAATTGGGTTTGATAATAGAAGAGATGCTGTTGTAGACACTACGGTTGATTTAGAAGGTGGTGAAATCGGCAGCGGAAACAGTGTGCTCGCTATTTTTGAAATTATACCAGTTGCCGATAAAAAATTACAGCCTGATATGTTTTCGAATGCCAGTATTGCTGATATTGAAATGCGCTATAGCAAGTGTAATGATACTGCACACCTGTATTTTACCAAAACCTGTTTTGCCAATATGGTAGAATTTAAAAACCTTGATAAGGAACTGCAGTTTGCAACAGCTGTTACCATGTTTGGGCTTAAGCTTAAGCTATCCAAATATATTAAACCTGTAGAATGGGAAGATATTCAAAAAATTGCAGCAGCCTGTTACGAACCAACCAATTACCTGCAGGCCGAATTTATTGACCTGGTTACTAAAGCAATTGACATTTACAATTCCCCGAAAAAGAAAAAAAACAAACGCAATTAAGAAAACATTTCTCTTAC
>JBBQPX010000008.1:0-19070 GCA_038216775.1 Chitinophagales bacterium | reverse complement strand
ACGCTTAGCGGGGTCATTTTTAATTTAGCGCAAAACACTTAAATCGTTTAAATTCTGTGAAGAAGTTCATAACAACACTTAAGAATATCTGGAGCATAGAGGAGCTACGCAATAAGATAATGTTCACTTTAGTACTGATCTTTATCTATCGTTTAGGTTCTTTTATTGTATTACCAGGTATAGATCCAAATAAATTAGCCAGCCTTACTGATAGTACAAAGTCTGGTATGCTTGGCTTGCTTGATACATTTGTAGGAGGTGCTTTTTCAAAAGCATCAATTTTTGCATTAGGTATCATGCCTTATATCTCTGCTTCTATTTTTATGCAGTTGATGACCATTTTGGTTCCTCAAATGGCTAAGATTCAGAAAGAAGGAGAAAGTGGCAGAAAGAAAATTAATCAGTGGACACGTTACCTTACAGTTATTGTGACTGCTTTTCAGGCAGCGGCTTATATTGGGTATCTAAAAAGTCCAGGAAATGCGGCGGCGATTATTCCTGCTTTCAGCGCTTACTTCTGGGCATCAACAGTTATTATTCTTACTACCGGTACATTATTCGTAATGTGGTTGGGCGAAAAAATTACTGATAAAGGTTTAGGTAATGGTACTTCAATCATAATTATGATAGGTATTCTTGCACGTCTTCCACAGTCTTTTGGACAGGAGTGGGCAGCTAGAATTACAAGAGGAGCCGGTGGTATCTTAATGATATTAATTGAGATTCTTGTGTTGATTGCTGTAATACTTGGAGTTATACTTTTAGTTCAGGGAACAAGAAAAGTACCTGTTAATTATGCTAAGCAAATTGTAGGTAATCGCCAGTTTGGTGGTGCTAGAAATTTCTTACCATTAAAAGTGAATGCTTCTGGTGTAATGCCAATCATCTTCGCACAGGCAATATTGTTCCTGCCAACTTTGTTTTCATCTGGCGGAACTGCTTCGTGGACACAGTACTTTACTGACCATACCAAGATTGGATACATGTTGATTTATTCAGTTGCGGTTATCGCATTTACATTCCTGTACACAGCTTTAATATTTAATCCAAAGCAAATGGCAGACGAATTAAAACGCAACAACGGATTTATTCCGGGTGTTAAACCTGGTCAGCCAACTGCAGATTACATCGGTACAATCATGGATAGAATTACTTTACCGGGTGCGGTATTATTAGCATTCGTTGGTATTTTACCGGGTATTATTCAATTATTGTTTGGTATGCAACAAGGTTTTGCGACTTTCTTTGGTGGAACATCATTGTTGATTAACGTTGCGGTTATTTTAGATACTTTGCAGCAGATTGAAACACAATTAATGATGCGTCAATACGATAGCTTGATGAGCAGCGGAAGAATTCAGGGAAGACAAGGAATTTCTGCAGGAGTTTAAAAATGATAGAATACCCCATTTAACGGGGACTTAAAAATAGATTATTAAGCCCCGACTGAACAGGTCGGGGTTTTTAATAGTAAAAAAACAAAATGGTTTCACTTTACAGTATACAGCGCATATGATACATTACAAGAATAAGGCTGAAATAGAATTAATGCGTGAAAGCAGTTTACTGGTTAGTGAAACGCTTGCCGTTGTTGCTGCCGCTATCAAGCCAGGTGTAACTACTTTTCAATTGGATAAAATTGCTGAAGAATTTATAAAGGATAATAAAGCATCTGCATCTTTTAAGGGCTATCATGGTTTTCCATATACATGCTGCATATCAGTTAATGATGCAGTTGTACATGGTTTCCCCACAAAAAATGAGTTAGTTAGCGGCGATGTTGTTTCTGTGGATGTTGGTGTTTTTAAGAATGGTTTTCATGGAGATAGCGCCTATACTTTTGCCGTTGGAGAAATTTCTGAAGAGATTAAACAACTGATGCGTGTTACCAAGGAATCGCTGTATAAAGGTATTGAAAAAGCAATTATAGGAAACAGGGTAGGCGATATTGCTTATGCCATACAAGATTATACTGAAAAAAAATATGGCTATGGTGTTGTAAGAGACCTTGTTGGGCACGGCCTTGGCAGAAGCTTGCATGAAGAACCGCAAGTACCGAATTTTGGTAAAAGGGGAACTGGCGCAAAACTTCGTGAAGGTTTGATTATTGCTATTGAACCGATGATAAACCTAGGTACAAAAGATGTATTTCATGACAAAGATGGCTGGACTATTCGTACTGCTGATGGAAAGCCTTCAGCCCATTATGAGCATGATATCTGTATACAAAAAGGCAAGGCGGATATTTTATCTTCTTTTGAACCAATTGAAGCAGCAGAAAGAGCCAACGCTGAACTTTGTTCTGATTACTAGAAAACTGAAGAATACTTATCCCTATTAATTATTATCTTTCACCAAATAATGGTGAGTGAAAAAAATAATCTTCCCGCTACTTCTTTCTATTCTTTTTTATAATAATTGTGATGCACAATATTTTGTGGACTTTGCTATTCCTTTTCCAATAGGTAATAATCCTGGGAAAGATATGGTCGGTTATTATCACGCTGGTAATAACCAAATCGTCATCAACGTGCAAACCAAAACCGGTATCACTCATTTTTTATATGATACATCTTTTAGCCTCCTCGGTAGTTATGACTACGAAACACAGAATCGGCAGTTATCAAAAAGCAGCAAAAAGGGATTTTTTTTAAGGAATATTTGTTTGGGTAATCAATTTATAGAACTTTATGCAGAGAATAATACCTTAGTATTTTATCGACTTGATTTCCTTGCAAAGAAAGATTTAAATATCGCACGAATTGGATTAAGGAATAAGTATGAAGACGAAAGACTTATTTCCGTCATGCCTTCAGAACACGGTTGTAATTTTTTATCTTATTCCGAAAATAATAAAAAGATTATTCTTTATAAATGGGAGCCTGTTTCTAATACAACAGTCATAATCGAAGGGGATCTTCCAAAAAGTACCTTATCAAAGGAAGAGGCTAAAGAAAAAGGCGATTTTGCCGGTATCAAAACTCATTTGCTTTTTCAAGATTTATCGGTAAGTTGTATTAAACCTAACGTATTTCAATTTCCTGCACCTGGTCAACTTTTTTATACTGATAGCTGCATTTATATAGTACACAAAATTCCTTATCAACTGGGTATCAATGTATTTAAAATTGACATGGCTTCAGCAAAGGTTAATTCAAAAAATTATTTCATCAATAAATATCAGGATGGACAATTGAAGTTTAAAAAAACGCCTGTAGCTACTTTGTACGATAGTTTACTTATTATACAAAATAGTTCTGCGGATATATTTGAATATTATTTTTTTAATATTGTCAGCGGTACAATGGTGGTGAAGTATGAAACAAAAACTAATGACAAAATTTACGATATTGTGCATTCTCCTTTAAGACAAATAGGCACTTTTAGATCAGCAAAAGAAGAAGTAGAACTAAGCAATGAGAAAAATTTTATCAGGAAAAAAAACAGTGGCTTATCATTTATTAAACCTTTAGTAAGAAACGATAGTTTGATACTGACATTTGGAAGTTTTATCGCTACACCAGGGATTGAAGGTACATTGCTAGCTGTGGCAACTGGAGGCTTTGCTTCTATGACCGGAATTGGAATAGCGATCGGAGAGTTTCAATTTATTCCTTACCTAACCAGCTCCCGGAATAATTTTTTATATGCACATTCACAATTCTCTTTAAACGGTCTAAAACCTTCAAAGGACGATAGAGTCTCAACTTATTTAGATGCCGTTATTGCTGATAAGAAATTAAATGAACTTGAAAAAGATAATTCACTTATAATTGATTTAGGCCAAAGCTTGTATATATGCATTTATAATAAGGCTACAAAAACGTTTAAAGTTAGTAAATATTAATAGAACGAGAATCAGAATATGAACAAAAAAAGACTGATTGTAATTGGCGGCGGTGCAGCCGGATTTTTTTGTGCAGTAAATGCCGCAAGATTAAACCCTGCATTGGAAATAATTATGCTTGAGAAATCCAACAAATTGTTAAGTAAAGTAAAAGTGAGTGGCGGCGGCAGGTGTAACGTAACACATGCCTGTTTCAGCATAGCTGATATGATTAAAAAATATCCAAGAGGAGCTACTTTTTTAAAAAATGCATTTCATCATTTTTTTACTAATGACACCATTACCTGGTTTAAAGAAAGAGGCGTGATTTTGAAAACTGAGGCTGATGGAAGAATGTTTCCGGTTACAGATAGTTCTCAAACTATTATTGATTGTTTGATGAAGGAAGCAGACAAATACGCAGTTAACATCAGCCTGAACAGAGAAGTAAAAGGGATTTATAAAACTGATAACACTTGGAACCTGTTGCTGAAGGACGAAACAATACTAACTGCAGATTATGTTTGTATAGCAAGCGGCGGCTATCCAAAAATGTTACAATACGACTGGTTAAAAAAAGCTGAACATAGTATTGAAGAGCCTGTTCCATCTTTATTTACTTTTAATATGCCTGGTAATAGCATTACCTCGTTAATGGGTGTAAGCGTAGAAAGAGTAACGGTAAAAATTGCAGGTTCAAAATTATCAGAAGAAGGACCATTACTTATTACGCATTGGGGAATGAGCGGTCCGGCAATTTTAAAGCTTTCTGCATGGGGAGCAAGGGAGTTGGCAAATTGCAATTGGCAATTTGCAATAGTAATTAATTGGATTCCCGACTTTAATGAAAACAGCCTTCGTGAAAAAATACAAAAGCTTCGTTTTGAATTGGCTACTCAAAAAATTGTAAATAGAAATCCATTTGGATTGCCGGCCAGGCTGTGGGAATATCTGCTGACCCAATCAGGTATAGATTTAAATTTACGCTGGGCTGATCTTCCCGCCAGGGAACAAAATAAACTAATTAAAAATTTATGTGTAAATGAGTACGAAGTAAAAGGCAAAACAACTTTTAAGGAAGAATTTGTGACTGCGGGTGGTGTTGAACTTAATGATATTGATTTTAATACCATGCAAAGCAAAAAACATGGAGGTTTATTTTTTGCGGGAGAAATAATTAATGTAGATGGCGTTACGGGTGGATTTAATTTTCAAAATGCGTGGACTACGGGTTGGATAGCCGCTAAGGCGATAAGTTCGTTGGGGTAGAAAATTTGTTTAGAAGGTTTAGGGAAGTTTAGTTTGTAACTATTTTATTTCTAAACCTCCTAAACCTCCTAAACCCCCTAAACCTCCTAAACTTCCCTAAACCAAGCCTCTTCAATCTTCACAAATTCTTCACTTCTCTATTTCTTTGCCAACTTCATTTCAGTTACTTTTGCTTCTACTTAAAAGGTATGAAAAAAATTGACCGTTACATACTGGTAAAATATCTTACTACATTTTTCTTTTGTTTAATACTATTTACGGCAATTGTAGTAGTGGTTGATATTAGTGAAAAAGCCGACAATTTTGTAAGATCAAAACTGCCAGTTGGCAGAATTATTACCGATTATTATTTCGGTTTTATTCCACGGATTGATGCCATGCTTTTTCCGTTGTTCGTTTTTATTTCTGTGATATTTTTTACTAGTAAAATGGCCGGCCGATCAGAGATTATAGCTATACTAAGCAGTGGCGTAAGTTATAAAAGATTTTTACTGCCTTATTTAGTTGGCGGGCTTTTTTTATCTGCTTTGCTGTGGGCAGGTTATCAATACATTGTTCCCAATGCAAATTATAAATGGGCCAACTTTGAAGCTAAATATATTGATGGGCCTGTGGCACCGGAAAGCAATAAAAGTAATTTTAAGCAGAAGCTGTATTTTAAAATGGATACGAATACATACGTAGGTATTAGAAGCTACGATACAATTCAAAAAACTGGTAATGGTTTTTTTGTGCAGCGGTTTAAGGATAACCGATTGGTATATAATTTACGATCTGAACAATTTAACTGGGATACGGCTAAAAATAAATGGAAACTTGATAATGCGGTGGAACGTCAACTAGATAGCATTTCTGAACGTATTACCCGAACTCCCCAAAAGCTGATATCGTATAACTTTAAGCCTCGTGATTTGCGCAAGGATGAGTTTTTGAAGGACCAGATGTCAACGCCGGAATTAAATGATTTTATCAGGCTGGAACGCTTACGTGGATCTGAAATGTTGAGTATGTTGTTGGTTGAAAGATATAACAGAGATGCAATTCCGGCATCTGTATTAGTACTAACAATTATAGGTGCTGTACTGGCATCACGCAAAATAAGAGGAGGCAGCGGTGTACATCTTGCTGTAGGGGTCGTTATTAGTGTACTCTATATTTTGTTCAGCCGGTTTTCAATTGTTTTTGCTACCAAAGGGAATTTTACGCCACTCCTCGCTGCATGGACTCCCAATATCCTCTTCGGAATTTTAGCATTTTATCTTTATAAAAGAGCGCCTAAATAAAAATAACTTTTCAAGTATTATTAATAAACTTTCTTTTAAAACTTTTGTTTTAGAGGTATCTGCATCGTAATTTTAGACGTCTTGGCTAAAAGGGCTATAACAATATTCAACAGTAGTTTGTAGTCTCCCCAAATCCATCACCAAAGCAGCAAAAAATTTCGTTAACTTATAACAAATAATTTTATGGGTATTATTAAAAACAGGTTCAGAGAAAAAGCAGACGCCGTATCTTCCGACATTAAAGGAATTCTTAAAGAACACGGTGAAAAGGTTATTGGCGAAGTTACCTTGAGCCAGATTTACGCAGGTATGCGTGGTATTACAGCTTTAGTATCAGAAACCTCATTGCTTGATGCACAGGATGGTATTCGTTTTCGGGGTTATTCAATACCAGAATTACGAGAAAAACTGCCAAAGGCACCTGGCGGAACTGAACCTTTGCCCGAAGGATTATTTTACTTGATGCTTGTAGGAACTTTACCTACAGACGATGAAGTTCAACATTTAAGTTCTACCTGGCAGCGCCGCAGCCACGTACCTAACCATGTTTTTTCCACTATTGAAGCGTTGCCTTTAACAACGCACCCTATGACACAGTTTGTTGTAGCTATCATGAGTTTGCAAACCGAAAGTAATTTTGCAAAAAAATATGCAAAAGGAATGAGCAAGGCGGATTACTGGGATGCTGTATTCGATGACTCAATGGATCTGATTGCACGCCTGCCGAGAATAGCCGCCTATATATATCGTCGTAAATATAAATTTGGTGAGCATATTCAACCGAATGGATTATTAGACTGGTCTGGTAATTTTGCGCACATGATGGGTTTTGAAGATGAAGGATTTAAGGAGCTTATGCGTTTATACATGACTATACATGCTGATCATGAAGGAGGAAACGTTTCTGCACACACAACGCATCTTGTTGGTTCAGCATTAGCAGATCCCTATCTTAGTTTTGCAGCAGGTATGAACGGCCTGGCAGGTCCTTTACATGGCCTTGCAAACCAAGAGGTGATTAAGTGGATTTATGAAATGAGAGAAAGTATTGGCAGCGACACGCCTACTAAAGAACAAATTGAAGAGTATGTAAAGAAAACTTTAAGTGAAGGAAAAGTGGTGCCGGGATATGGGCATGCTGTACTACGTGAAACTGATCCTCGTTTTATTGCTCAAATGGAATTTGGTAAAAAGCATATGCCCGATGATCCTTTAGTACAAACAGTATGGAATATTTACGAAGCTGTACCTCCTGTTTTAGGTTCAATTGCAAAAATTAAAAATCCATGGCCAAATGTGGATGCACATAGCGGTGCATTATTGGTACATTATGGTATGGTTGAATATGAATTTTACACAGTACTTTTTGGCGTTTCCAGGTCATTAGGTGTGCTGGCAAGTTTATGTTGGGATAGAGCACTAGGGTTTCCTTTAGAAAGACCAAAATCAGTAAGTACCAGATTAGTGAAAGCGTGGTTAGATGGCAAGGAAGAAATCTGGGGCGATTAAAAACATATTTTTATTAATGCTAAACCGGAATTCAGTTCCGGTTTTTTTATTAATTTCAGCACTCAAAATTAAAGAATGAAAAAATTAATTATCGTTTTGCTTACCTTATTTGTGAGTGTTGGTATTAGTGCACAAAGTAATAAGGTAGCACCTGCCAGTGCTAATTTAAAAGTATTTAATCAGGCAGCCTCAAGTGGAGATATTCCTACTGCGATTACTGCATTAAGTTATTATGTTAGTGAACAGAACTCGAACCCATTATATCAGGATACCTTGTCTATGTTATACATGCAGCAGAACTCTTACATGCAGGCCTATTATTGGGCTGATAAAAGATTGAAAGTAACACCAGATAACCTTGTTTTATTGGAGATGAAAGGATTGTGCCTGGACAAAATGAATCAGCCGAAAGAGGCAATTGGTATATTTGAAAAACTTTATGCTAAAACAAAAAGCCCTTACCATGCTTACACTTTAATGGAACTGCAGTATAGTATTAAACGCTTGGCAGAATGCCTGGCAACGGCGAGTAGTACTGAACAATTGGTATTTAAACCAGAATTTGTGATGACTTATAATGCAGGCGAACAAATGGGACGAACATATTTACAAGCTGGCGTTTACAATATCACCGGATTAGCATTGTACGATCTTGATAAAAAAGCAGAGTCAAAAATGTATTTTGAAAAAGCTTTAGCGCTCGATAGTAATTTTGTGTTGGCACGCCAAAATCTCGACGCCATAAAATCAATGGAATCGGGAGCAAACAAAGTAAATCCTGGCGGCAATAATAATGTAGCATCACCCGCTAATAAACAAAACTAAAATTCATTTTGAAGCGAAGAGGTATGCGAGTATATTTGCAATCCTAAGCAAGGGGGGTTAGCTCAGTTGGCTAGAGCGCTTGCATGGCATGCAAGAGGTCGTCGGTTCGACCCCGATACTCTCCACTAAAAGGTTGTCATTCAATTGGCAACCTTTTTTTATTTATATAATGACTATAAGACCACCTAATGATTTTATAAGACCTAAGTGGGGTATTTACAGAAGTCTGAATATGCTTTCGGGTTTGAGCGACGTTAGCATAAGGTTTGATAATTTTAGTATTTAAGAGGTAAAATAAGAATGATAAATGCTATTTGTAACAATAGGTATGTTTTATTGATGTTACAGTTTTGCACAGCATTGTTTAGTAACTTTTAAAAATATTTTTTTGTTGCTGATGCAGTTAAAATTACGGATATTGTTGTTGTAAAAAAGAATAGAGGCAACCTAAAACTTCAAAGTGAAAAGTATTTTATTAAAGTTTTATCAACCGATAATTCTTTCGTAAATCAAACATCTTCAAACAAAAAAATAGCCAACAAATATAACACCATGATAAATTTTAATCTGGATGGTAAGATAGCGCTCGTAACGGGTTGCAGCAGCGGAATTGGAAAAGCTGTGGCACTTGAAATGGCAAAGTTTGGGGCAGATATAATCGGCGTAAGTAGCAGTTTGCCTGCAACAGGAAGCAAAGTTACCAATGAAGTTGAAGATGCGGGTAGAAAGTTTTATGCCTAACAGGCAGATTTTTCAAACCGGGATTCGCTGTATAAATTTCTTGAAAGAGTAAAAGCCGATCATCCGCGTATTGATATTTTAATAAACAATGCAGGTCATATCATGCGCAAGCCTGCAGCCGAACATCCTGATGAATATTGGGATACAATAATTGATATAAACCTAAATGCACAGTTTATTATTACTCGTGAAATAGGAAAAAGAATGGTAGAGGAGCAGCATGGTAAAATTGTTTTTACCTGCTCTCTGTTAAGTTTCCAGGGAGGTATTAATGTGCCAGGATATGCAGCTAGCAAGGGTGCCTTATCATCTTTATTAAAAGCATTTGCAAACGAATGGGCATCGCAAGGTGTAAATGTTAATGGTGTTGCACCAGGTTATATTGCTACCGATAACACAACACAACTTAGACAAGATGCTGAAAGAAGTGCAGCAATACTTTCAAGAATACCGGCAAACCGTTAGGGAACTCCTGAAGATATGGCAGGCGCATATATTTTTCTTTCGTCGCCTGCGGCAGATTATATAAACGGCACAATAATAACTGTTGATGGTGGATGGATGGGGAGATAGAGTAATTGGGAATTAGTTATTTCTAATTAGGAATTAAATGCACAAAATATTAAACACAAAACTTAAACTTACTACACAATATGAAAATCAGATTTCAAAATAGTCCAAAAGAAACAGCACAAATGAATACGCAGCAACTGCGTGAAAACTTTTTAGTTGATGGATTAATGCAGCCGGGTACCATTCAGTTGAATTATACGCATTACGACAGGATGATTGTTGGCGGTGCAATGCCTGTTTCATCAGCAGTTACGTTACCGGTAGAAGAAGAATTAAAAGCAACATTCTTTTTAGAAAGAAGAGAAATGGGAATTATAAATGTTGGTGGTAAAGGAACAGTTACTGCAGATGGAGTTGCTTACGAAATTGAAAAACTAGGGTGCGTGTATTTAGGGAAAGGTACACAGGATGTTAGTTTCAGCAGCAGCGCTGCGGATGCTCCAGCTATGTTTTATATTTTATCAGTGCCTGCACATCAAACTTATCCAAATAAAAAAATGACCAAGGCTGAAGCATCGCCTGTTAATCTGGGAGATATTTCAACTTCTAACAAAAGAACTATTTATAAATACATACACAACGATGGCATACAAAGTTGCCAGTTGGTAATGGGTTTAACAACCTTAGATACGGGCAGCGTTTGGAACTCCGTTCCACCACACACGCACACCAGAAGAATGGAAGCATACTTTTATTTTGATTTACATGAATCGCAAAGAGTAATGCATTTTATGGGGGAGCCACAGGAAACAAGGCATTTGGTGATGGCCAATAATGAAGCGGTTATTTCTGCGCCATGGAGCATGCACTTTGGTGTAGGTACTTCAAGTTATGGTTTTATATGGGGCATGGCCGGTGAGAATAAAGAATTTACTGATATGGATCAGGTATCAGTTGCAACAATTAAGTAACGATATTTTTTTGATAACAGGTTAGTACAACTCCAGATAATGTTCCCTTTTTTTCTTTGAACTGTGCTGGGACTATTGGCCTGTACTTCACTAGAATTTTTTTTAATGAAGGGAGAAATAGAGATACAACTCAATTAGTCTCACTGTAAACAAACTATGCATTTTCATTTTTAAGTTTTTTTCGGGAAATAATTTCTACACTATCGGGCTATAAACCGGATTTTATTAAAAATTACTGCCTTTTTATCTTGGCAGTAATTTTGCCTTGATATGTTATATTCAAATATGCTCAAAGAGAAACTGCAAACATTAATCAGAACAAAAACTGCTAATATCAAATTTATATCAGCGATCTCCTTGTTACTAATCCTGTCAGTACAAAATGTATTTGCACAAACAACTATTGCTAAAGATTCTCCTGCAATTAAAGGAACAACAGTTGTTTATCCTGGGAGGGAATATTTAAAAAACGGTTTTCACAATGCTATACTGGGAAAACATTACAGAACGGAATGGGCTACACCAATCAGAGTTAATAATTTTTATTTAGATACTGCAAAAGGCGGCTTAAAAGTAATAGCAGAATCTGGCAGCCGGCAATCGTATGCATTGCGTTTGCAAAGCAAAAATGGCAAACAGTATGTGTTGAGAAGTATTGATAAAGATTTCGGTCTTGGGATTGACGATATTTATCGAGGTACTTTTATAACCAACACTGCAAAAGACCAGGTTTCACTTGGCTATCCGGGTGCAGCAGTTACACTTAATCCCTTGATTGCAGCCGCTGGTATTTATCGTACAAAGCCAGTAATGGTTTTTGTACCAAAACAAAAAACGTTGGAAGCGTACAACGACAAATACGGAGACCAGTTGTATTTGTTTGAAGAACGTGCCGATGCAGATCAATCAAATACTGCCATGTTTGGTAACGCAAAAAATGTAATTGGTACTGAAAAACTGAATGAAAGAATTTTCGGTGATAATAATAACCAGGTACACCAGGAGTTATTTGCAAGAGCAACGTTATTTGATATGCTTGCAGGTGATTGGGGCCGCAATGAAGATCAATGGTATTGGGCAGAATTTGAGAAAGACGGAAAAACAACTTACAAGGCAATACAAGGAGATAGAGACCAAGTTTACCCAAAATTTGATGGCTTCCTGCCTTTTATAGCAACCAATATTGCAGGAGCAACTAATATTGAAACTTTCAACGACAATATAAAAAAAATAAAGCGATACAATAGACCGGGTCGCACCCTGGACTTACGTTTTACTAATGAATTAACAGAAGCCCAATGGGTGGCTATCGCCGCAGATATGCAGCAAAAAATTACAGATGATGTTATCGATGCTGCTATGAAGGAATTGCCAGCAGCGTTGTATCCAATTAAAAGTACAACAGCAATTGCCAATCACCTAAAAGCACGAAGAGATAACCTGCAAAATTTTGCAAAACGCTACTATCTTGTTTTGGCAAAGCAGGTACTTATATATGGTAGTGATGAAAATGAAATGTTTGTAGTGAACAGAATTTCCTCCGATGAAACTGAAATAAAAATTTATAAACTTGATAAAAAAGGTAAGGTTGAACCAGAGCCATATTATTCCAGAAAGTTTTTAGCAAGCGAAACCAAAGAAGTAAGATTATTTGGTTTTAAGGAGGCTGATGTTTTCAAACTTACTGGCGATCCAGAAGCAGGAATTAAGGTTAGGATTCTGGGATTTACAGAGAAAGACTCAATAATTTTTAATGTAAATGGAAAAGACAGACGAACCATTGTAAACAAAGGAAATAGTGATTTATTTGATAGTGTTTATACCAGTCCATTTAAAGTATCGCCAGTAATTTTTGTAAATCCGAAGGTGTTTAAACTTTTGGAAGATGAAACAATAAATTTGTTCGCAACTCCTGGGTTTCATATTGGGCTTAGCATGAGTTATAGCCCTAAAGTATGGAAACGCAAGAACGATGAATTTACTCATAATCTTATGTTTAACTATGGGTTTATCAGGCAATCATTATACCTTGATTATATTGGTGTGGCACCACATTTAATTGGTAAGTTTGATTTTCTGATTAAAGGAAAATATGACATCGTAGCTGGAGAAAATTTTCACGGCTTGGGAAATGAAACGATGGATTCTGCAGGAGTCACAACCAAATATTACAATGTTTTCAGTCAAAGAATTTACGGTGGACTCGGGATAACGAGAAAGATAGGAGATATGCATCAGATCGATGCTACAGCGTTTTTTCAGGACGTTAAGGTTTACAGGGATAATGATTCTTATATACAACAGAAGTTAAGTAATCTGCCAGAATTTAATCATAACAAATTTGCAGGCATAAGTGCAGGCTATAATTATACTAACGTAAACAATAAATTAGTGCCAACAAAAGGCGTAAATTTTAAAATGGGTCTGGGTTATGTAACCAGTGTAGATAAGTCTGATTATTCGTTTTTTAAAGGAGTATCCGAATTTTCATTTTATGTGCCAATTAGTAAATTGTTCAGTTTTGCATCCCGTGCAGGAGGTGGAGTTTTACAGGGTGATGCTCCTTACTATTACTTAAACGATCTTGGTGGTAACGATAATTTACGTGGGTTTACAAGAGAGCGCTTTTATGGAAAAACCAGTTTTTACAATAACAACGAATTAAGGTTAATAACAAATACCCGTAACGTGGTATTTAACGGTAAGGCTGGCATTTTTAGTTTTCTTGATAACGGACGTGTATGGCAGCCAGGAGAGAATTCAACTAAATGGCATGTTGGCTATGGTGCTGGTTTAATGATTGCACCCTTTAATAAATTTGTGTTGATGGCTTCGTATGGTTTATCTGAAGAAGGTGGTCAAATTACAGCGGATGCAAAAATGTTCTTTTAAACTGTTTAACAAGCTTGCCTGTAATTTTACCAATTTTAATAGAAAAGGAATAATTCGTATTAATTAAATTTCTTTAAATCTACTACTCCCAGTTTAAAATACCGGGCACCTAACCGCCTCCCTTGAGCTGTTATCTTTATTATTGAAGTTTTGATATTTTAATGCCATTTCATATCCGCCTCGCCCATAGCTTGCATTTCTTAATTGAGATGTATTTACATCGTAACTAAAAGAAATTCCAATTTTACCAATATCTAGCTTAGCTACCGGAACAAGTGCGTCTTTAAAACGTACCATGCTGCCAATATGCAAAATATAGGTTGGGTCTTCAGGATCTTCGCCAAGCCGATAGCTGTAAATAAAGCCGGCCAGTGTTTCTGTATAGCTGCCTTGCTTGCTGTAATCGCCATATAATGTTATGAACGACTCTTCACTTACATTCATTCTCAAGCCGGCAGAACCAACCCATTTAGGTGTCATTTCTAAATTAATATTATTGTAAAAAGATATTTTGTTCGATTTGTTTAAGTGGTGATATGCAACGCCCAAATAAATATTATTATTTTCATTTTCGCCAAGTTGCGTGTTAAAACTCATGCCCACACTTGCATCCAGATACGAGTAGGAGTTTTTACTAAAGTTTTCGCCATTGTTTAAAGTAGCATCGTATTCAATTCCATTGTACTGGCTGTTTGTTGTAACCTTACTTACGTCAAATCTTCTTTGTACAAGGCCGCCCATAAAACCGAGCGACAAATACATATTTCTTTCTGTACTTAAAGATTTTTGAAAGTTGAGTACCGGCAATATATGTGTTGATGTTAGTGCAATTGTTCCGGCTCTGTCATACAAGACCTGCCCGCCGATGGTTAAAAAATCATCTCCTTTGCCAACAGGCTTTTTAAATTCCACATTAAAAGAACCGGTGCGGTAGGCATCCGTTACATTATTCCACTGGCTGCGGTAAACCATTTGTGCACGCATGTCTCCTCTAAAAATTCCGGCTAGCGATGGATTTCTTAAAAGCGGCGTTTCATAAAACTGTGAAAAATGTATATCCTGTGCGTGTAATGATGTTGTAACCAACAGCATCAAAACCGGAAGGCTAATAATATGCTGTATAAATTTTTTCATGGGTAGGATTTTTATTTATTTACTGGAAATGCTTTTTTTATCTCAATAATGCCACGTTACCGTTTAATATAATTGATGTGTTGTTTTCGCAAAGTATTTCTGCGGTATAAACATATACATCGCTGTTAACTTTTTGCCCCTTTACAGTTCCATCCCAGCCCGCCATAACATCATTTGGCGAAAAATTCACTTTTTCAAAAACCACTTCGCCCCAGCGGTTAAAAATGCGTAATAATTTTATTTTAAACAGTCCGGAACCTCTTGGATAAAAAACATCATTGTTGCCACTGCCATTTGGTGAAAACGTATTGGGTATAAAAACATTTGCACCATCACACAAAACAAATACGGTAACTCTGTCTGTCGATTTACATCCTCCCAGATTCCTTGCCTCCACAGTATATTCTGTTGTAGCTTTTGGCTGTACTGTTACCGATGGAGCATTGCTGTACAAAAGCCCTGGTGCAGTAAGCCAATAAGTATTAGTAACATCTGCCGAAATGGTGGGGGTGATCGTTATTGGCGCCGAGCCTGCTTTAATAGTTATATCTTTTCCTGCATCAACCTGTGGTATTGGATAAACTTTTATGGTAGTGTAACCGGTGTCTTTAAAGCAACCGTGGGCATCGCTGCCAACAACCATATACCTAGTTGTAGTTCTCGGGCTTGCCATAGGTATTGATGAAACGATATTGTTTAAACCGGATGAAGGCGACCATTGGTAACTGTTAGCGCCAGATGCATATAACCTTACACTACTACCCACGCAAATGGTGTCATCAGGTTTACTGTCCATCGAAAATGGCTGAATAACTGTTATGTTAAGTGAGTCTGTATTTTTACATCCGAAGCCAGATGATCCTTCAACGGTATATTTTTGATTAAAATCGGGCGAAGCTATAGGGTTTGCACAGCTGGTGCAACTCAATCCTATCGATGGGCTCCACGTGTAAGTAGCACCGCCGGTTGCAGTCAGTTGCACAGGCATGCCACGGCATATCTGCACATTTGGCGATGCATCAATTAACGGAATAGGGTATACCTCAAAACTCTTTGTAACGGTATCTTTACAGCCGGTGCTGTTTGTTGCAATCAGTTCTATATTGTAAACTTGGGCTGTCGTATAATTTTGCGCAGCAGTGGTTTGTAAGGTAGATGTATTGCCGTTTCCAAGCGTCCATTTCCAGGTTACTATTGATGTGTCTGGTACGCTCAAAAATGCATTAAAAGTTGCTGATACAGGCGTACAACCGCTGATAGCGTTGGTAAAATCAGCCTGCGGCGAAGCAACAATTTGTACAGGTAACGGTAATGTTGTTGTATCTGTACAGCCTCTGCTGGTAGTTACAATCAATTGGGGAAAGTACTGGCCAGGCGCTGCGTAATAATGTGATGGATTTTGCAAAGCAGATGTTCCGCCATCACCAAAATTCCATTTGTAAAAGGCTGCATTATCATTTATTATAGAGGAATCTGAAAACTGAATTGTGCCTAAATCGCAGCGTGGTAAACCATCGAAGCCAAAATTTGTTTTTACTCCATATACATTAATGGTGTCAATACCTTCAATCGGAACCTGACATCCGCCTGCATCAACCATAATCATTTTTGGTAAATATGCGCCCGGTAACCTGTAAGTGTAGGTAATTAAAGAGTCTAGTGTACTTGAGATTGTGCCATCATTAAAGTCCCAAATAAAAGCAGGTTTATCCTGCGTAACAGCAGTAAAATTAACCGTTAGCGGACTACAACCTTGTGGAGGCGAGTAGGTGAATGTGCCAACCGGACCTCTCACAATTATTTGTTGCGTTATAGAATCTGTGCAATTTTCTCCCGGGCCGTATATAAATAGTTTTGCAATATAAATTCCAGGATTATTATAAATATGAACAGGATTAGCGGAGGCCGAAGTGCTTCCGTCGCCAAAATCCCATGTTTCATTAATGCCATTTATAGAGGTGTTGGTAAAATTTGCAATTAATGGTGGGCAGGTGCTTAACGTATCCGAAACTGTAAAGCTTGCATGCGGTGGTGCCACATGAATGTTTTTTGATACCGTGTCAACACAGCCGTATAAATCAGTTATGGTTAATAATACATGGTAAATACCTTCAATGGCAAATGCGTGTATAGGATCTTTATCAGTAGTTGTAGTGCCATCTCCAAAATCCCATGTATAAGTAAGCGTTGGTCCTGTTGATGTATTACTAAACGTAATATCAATACCAGGGCAAACTATGGTATCCGACTGATTAAAAATTGCAACTGGCTTAGATATGATAATAGTTTGCGTGTTTGTGGAGCTATCAGCGCAACCCACAGCATCTATTGTTTTTAAAGTAACATTGTAAGAACCTGATACGGTAAAAAAATGAGTAAATGGTGGTGCAGTAAGCGTATCTCTACCTCCATCGCCGTAATCCCATATCCAGGTTTTTATGGGGTGTAAACCATCGTCAGTAGAATTGTCAATAAAGGTAAATGTATTATTTAAACAGCTTCCTCCGTTAGGAATTGTAAAGGCAGCTGTAGGTCCGTTTACTCTTATGTATTGTACTCTTGTCAGCGTGTCCTTACAGCCAGAAATGTCTGTAATGATTAGCGTTACGGTATAAAGACCTGCATTAATAAATGTATGTGCAATACTTGCACCTGTACCGGTATTGCCATCACCAAAATCCCAATCATAGTTTGATATGGTGCCCGGCGTGTTGCCAATGGCATTAAATGTGGTGGAGTTGTTTTTACAAATTATTGAATCCACAGCATTAAAATTTGCATCTTCTTCTACTATTCTTATGGTTTGGGTATGCGTATCATCGCAACCGGTAGTATGATTTATTACAACTAATTGTACGGTATATATGCCCGGACCGGGATATGTATGTATATTATTTTGGGCGTTTGACGTAGTGCCATCACCAAAATCCCAATGCCATTCATCTGGCCCAATGGAGTTATCTGTAAATATAAAGATCCGCGGAGCTGCACAATCAAACACCTGCGAAAACCTGGCTATTGGCGGACTGATATGCACATAGTCAGTAAAGGTTATGGTATCGGCACAGTTATTATTCCAAACAATTAATCTGATGGTGAATAAGCCTGTGTCTTCGTAATGATGTGCCGGATTTTGTTCCGTGGATGTTCCCCCATCGCCAAAACTCCATAACCATCGTGTTACATTGCCTGTTGATAAATCAGAAAAATGAATATCAATTTTTGCACAGGCATCTCTTGGCGTAGCAATTAAATTTGCTGATGGTTTATCATCTGCAACAATTCCCGCAGGAAAAAACACCGTATCCTTGCAACCGCCGGCTGTGGTTACTATTAAAGTAATATCATAACTACCGGTATTGTAGGTATTGGTTGGGTTTGCTAAAGTTGAAGTGGTGCCATCTCCCAAATCCCAAAAATAACTTACTACAGGGTCTGGAGATGTTACGGTAGAGCCAAACGTCCACGTAAGTGGAGCACAATTACTTTGCGGTAAATTATTAATGGTTGCATGAGGCGGTACAATCTGAACATAGTTAGTATAACTAAGCGAATCACTGCAACCCATCATGTTTGTAACAACAAGTTTTACGGTAAAGGAACCATAGCTGGTATAAGTATGTAACGGGTTTTGGTTAGTAGAAGTGCCGCCATCTCCAAAATCCCAACTGTAGGTTACAAAGCCTGAACTTGTACTGTTAAAACTAACTGTTAGCGGAGGCTTACAGGCTATTCTGTTTGTACCTGAAAAAGCTGCTGTAGGTTTGGGCGAAATAGTTATGCTGCTTATGGTAGTATCGCTGCACGGGCCAAGGTAGGCAATCAACTTAATTGCAAAAGTTCCTGTAGCCGAATATGCTTTTGTTGGGCTAATTGTTGTTGAAGTAGTACCATCTCCAAAATCCCACAAAACTGCACTAGGTGCAGGTGTAGAGGTATTTGTAAATGTAATAGCATCATTTATGCAGCCATTCGCCGGAGCATCAAACGACGCATTTATAAAGTTAATAGCTACAGCGTTTGTTTTCACAATGGTATTAACGCATCCTGCACTGCTGGTTACCGTTAGTGTTGCTGTAAAGTTACCGGTACTATTATAAGTATGTG